>NZ_JBHTWX010000165.1:0-11211 GCF_042792155.1 Kitasatospora sp. NPDC056651
CACGGGCGGGGGCCTCGTGGCGCTGCCCTATGGGGTGCTGCCCAACTCCCCGCTCACCCTCTGCGCCCCGCTGGGCCGGCCGGCCCCCGCCACCAACCGCCCGGGCCCCCGGCCGGTCTACGCCGCGACCTTCCGGCGCAGCCGCAGGACCATCACCGTGCCCACCGCCAGCGGGACGTACAGCCAGCAGAACGCCCAGCGGAAGGCGGTGGCCGAGTACGTCCCGGCGCCGGCCGGGGAGAGCGCGTCCAGCAGCACGCCGATGCCGAGCAGCGCGATCATCGTGCCGATGAAACCGCCCATGTTGACGATCCCGGAGGCGGTGCCGAGCCGCTCCACCGGGTTCCCGGCGCGCGCGTAGTCCAGTCCCACCAGCGAGGCCGGGCCGTTGCTGCCCATCACCAGGATGACCCCGACCAGCAGCCAGGTCGGCGGGTGGCCGCCGGGCCAGGCCAGGACCAGGGCCCAGCCGAGCGCGGTGGCCGCGACGACGGTCAGCACGATCGGCATCCGGGCCCGCGCCGAGGCGGAGAGCAGCCGGCCGAAGACGAAGCCGCAGGTCATGTTGGAGAGCACCAGCAGGGTCAGCAGGCCGCCGGCGCCGGCCCGGGACATGCCCTGGGCCTCCACCAGGTAGGGCAGGCCCCAGAGCAGGCCGAAGGCGTTGCCGGGGAACTGGGTGGTGAAGTGGATCCAGAGCCCGAGCCGGGTGCCGGGCTCCCGCCAGCAGGCGAGGACCTGCCGGCCGACCCCGGGCCGCTGCCGGAGCTCCCCGGGCCCTGCCGCGGCCTCCTGCGGGGGCGCGTCCCTGAGGAAGAGCGCGACCAGCGCGAACACCGCCACCCCGAGCAGCGCGATCGCGGCGAAGGTGGGCGTCCAGCCCTCGCTGTGCAGCGCCTGGGCGAGCACCACCGTGGTGACCAGGTTGCCGCCCATCCCGGCCAGGCCGGTCAGCTGGGCGACGAAGGGGTTCCGCGCCGCCGGGAACCAGCGGGCGGCGATCCGCAGCACGCTGATGAAGGTCATCGCGTCGCCGCAGCCGAGCACCGCCCGGGAGGCCAGCGCGGGACCGAAGGAGGAGCTGAACGCGAAGGCCAGCTGGCCGGTGCTCAGCAGCAGGACGCCGAGCAGCAGCACCCGACGCGGCCCGAACCGGTCGACCAGCAGACCGACCGGGACCTGCATGGCCGCGTAGACCAGTACCTGGAGGATCGAGAAGGTGGAGAGCGCCGAGGCACCGATGCCGAAGCGCTCGGCGGCGTCCAGTCCGGCCACGCCGAGGCTGGTGCGGTGGATGACGGCCAGGATGTAGACACTGACGCCGATGGACCAGGCCAGCCAGGCCGCGCGGCCGCCGGGCGGAACAAACGCGGACGGCGCGGACACGGACGGCACGGGCGCGGCCGGGGGCTCGGCGGTGGATCGGGGAGCGGGGACGGACAGGGACGGGGCTGAACGGGCGGGCTCCACGGTCATAGTCGGACCAGACTAGTCATCCCATGATGGGAGGCCCAGGTCCGGGGCGGCGCACCGGGCCTCAGCCCTTCAGCGTCCAGGACACCGAGCGGGTCATGTAGCGCTCCCGGAACGCCTCGTCCCGCACCCAGTCGGTGGTGTCCCGGACGGTCGCCGTCACGGTGGCCGTCCGGCCCGGGGCCAGCTCCAGCTGGGCGGTGTCCAGCCAGGAGCCGTCGGCGGACTGCGGCGTCACCGGGACGCCGTCCACCTTCCACTCCACCTTCAGCTGGCGCGGTCCGGTCAGCGGCAGCGGCCGGACGTCCAGCCGGGGCCGGCCGGCCACCTCGCCGGGGGCGGGCTGCGGGGTGTCGGTCGGGCGGACCTTGCGGTACAGCTCCTCGATGATCGCCTCGCGCGAGGGGAGGTTGTAGGCGCTGCCCAGGGTGCGCATCACCGAGTCCCGGGTGGGCCGGTAGAGGCCGTTGGCGCCGCGGTACGCGCCGATCACGCCGGCCCCGTCCGGGGAGTCGACGCCCAGCCAGCGCCACCACTTGACCTGCTTCTTGCGCATGTCGTCGGCGTTGAGGGTGGCGAGGTTCGGGTAGTCGGCGTCGTCCGGGGCGCTGTCGTACTCGTCACCGAGGTCCCCCACGGTGTGCCCGATCTCGTGCTGGATGATCCGGCCGGCGTCCGCGTTGCCGCCCGCCAGGGTGGTCACCCCGGTGCCGCCGGCGCCGCCGTACTCGGTGGAGTTGGCCAGGGCTATCAGGTACTGCGGCCCGGCGCCGTCCCCCGCGTACCGGGCGGTGGCGGTCTCGTCGGCGCAGAGCAGGCGGGCGGTGCCCTCGCACCAGAAGTGCATGCCGAGGGGGGTGGCGGGCTTGCGGCCGCGCCCCTCGGTCTCGGCTATCCCGGAGACCGGGGAGACCACCTCGACCCGTCTTATGTTGAAGAAGCCCTGGTAGGTGCGGAACGGCTCGACGTCCATCAGCGCGTGCCAGGCCCGGTCGGCCTGGAGCCGGAACATGTCCTGCTCGCCGGCCGTGTAGCCGTCGCCGAGCAGCACCAGGGTGATCCGGTTGGCCGGGTCACCGGTGCGGCGTATGTCGACGGTCGGGGCGGCCACGGGCAGCCGCTGGTCGCCGCGCAGCGCGCTGTGCGGCGGCACCGCCCGGTCGGCCGGGGCCCCCGGCCCGATCACGCCGAACGGCGACGGGCCGGCCAGCTCCAGGGCTGCCGGGAGTACGGCGGTGGAAACCAGCACGAGTGCGGCCAGGCTCCGTACGAGACGGCCGGGGTTGCCAGACGGCATACGGGTGCGTCCTCGGGGCTCCGGTCACCCGGTGTCGCCCGGGTGGTGGAGCGGAGACGTACCCGGGTGGGCCGGGCTCCCCTATCCGGACGCGAAAAAGTCACCGACCTGGCCGAACGATCCGGACCTTCCGGATCATTCAGGTCATACCAACCATCACCCGGAAGGACCTTCGGGACCCGCCGAAGAACTCCGAAAAAATCTCCGAACCCATCTGCAACCCCCCGTGGGGATGCGCGTCTATACGGATGAAGGCACGGAGAGCGAGACCGGCGGAGCCGGGGGGCGCTTCCGCTCACGAGGAGCGGAGCCGGTCGTCTTCATCCACACTCACGTCACACCATGACCCTGGGGACACACATCATGCGCACGCCCGTTATCTCCCGTTTTGCGAAGAACGACCGCGCCCTCTCCGGCCGCCGCCGCATCGCCGTCCTCGCCGCCACCGCCGTCCTCGCCGGCGGCGCCCAGCTCCTCGCCACCGACACCGCCTGGGCCGCCACCCCGACCGCCGCCACCGCACCGGCCACCGCCAAGGCCGCCGCCACCCACCACGGCACCTACGAGGCCGGGTTCCACATGACCCCGGCCGGCCAGACCATCACCGCGGGCGGCCCGAAGATCGAGATCGGCGTCAGCGTCGCCAACTTCACCGGCGCCCCGTACCAGAACGTCTCCGCGGAGCTCGGGATCTTCAACCCGGGCGCGGGCGGCCTGCGGTCCGAGGACCTCACCATCGAGGTCGCCTCCGGGGGCGGCTGGAAGCCGGTCAAGTTCGTCCACGGCGGCGGCGACCCGTCGGTCTTCACCGTCGCGTCCCCGGCGACCACCACCGCGCGCCTGGAGGACGGCCGCGCCGCGAACTTCCTGTTCCGGGTGGGGCTCTCCGCGAAGGCCTCCAAGGAGACGACCGAGCTCGCCTTCGTCCCCGGTGCGAAGGCCCCCGGGTTCGAGATCAAGACCGGCGACATGCTCTTCTTCCACGTGGCGCACGCCGCCGCGCCCGCCCCCGGCACCAAGCCGACCACCCCGGCCAAGCCCAAGCCGACCACCCCCGCCAAGCCCGCGCCCACCAAGTCCGCCGAGCCTGCCGAGCCCGCCAAGGCCGCGCAGCCCGCCGCCGACAAGACCACGGCCCCCGCGCCGGCCGCCGAGGCCCCGAAGGCGTCGACCCCGACCGCCGCCCCGGCCACCACCGCCCCGGCCGGCACCCCCGAGCTGGCCCACACCGGATCCTCCTCCCGCAACAGCTTCCTGGCCCTCGGCTCCGCCGCGCTCCTCGCCCTCGGGGCCGGCGTCCTGATCGCCGTCCGTCGGCTCCGCCACCAGCACTGACCGACCGCCGGCGGGCGCACGTCCGCCCGCCGGCCGTCCCGGCCCAGCCCGGCCGCGGCCCCTGACGGGCAATCGCGCCCGCCGTTCAGCACCACCCACCCACACCACCAGCACGATGACCTCGGGGGATTTCTGTCATGCGCACGTCCACCATTGCCGGTTCCGCGAAGAACAACCGCACGTCCTCCGGCCGCCGCCGCCTCGCCACCCTGGCCGCCACCGCCGTCCTCGTGAGCGGCGTCCAGTTCCTCGCCACCGACACCGCCTGGGCCTGCGGCCCCTCGGACGCCGAGGCCCAGGCGGTCACCGCCCCCGCGAAGCCGTCCACCGCCGACGAGCAGAACGGCTCCGTCGAACTGCACGGCCAGGGCGCCACCTCCGTGTTCTCCAAGGCCCCCACCGCGATCACCGTCGGCGGCGCCAAGACGGAGTTCAGCATCCGGGTCACCAACAACACCGGCGCCGACTACCACCGGATCATCCCGAGCATCTCGCTCTACAACCTCAACGGAAACACCCCGAGGCCCCCCAAGGTCACCGCCGAGGTCCTGGTGAACGGCCACTGGCAGCGCTTCGCCATGCAGGACGGCTGCGACCCGGCGATCCACGGCACCGCCCAGGCCGCGGGCGTGCCGCTCGCGAAGGGGCACAGCACCTCCTTCCGCTTCCGGCTCGGGCTCTCCGCCGACGTGCCCCAGGACGTGCACGAGTTGCAGCTCTTCGCCAGGGCGGGCTCCACCGAGGGCGCGAAGGCCGAGATCGCGGTGGTGCGCCCGGCGGCGTCCCCGAAGCCGACCACCCCGGCCAAGCCCAAGCCGACCACCCCGGCCAAGCCCGCCCCCAAGCCCACCGAGGACGCCGAGCCGGCCCCGGCCAAGCCCGCCGCCGACAAGACCACGGCCCCCGCGCCGGCCGCCGAGGCCCCGAAGGCGTCGACCCCGACCGCCGCCCCGGCCACCACCGCCCCGGCCGGCACCCCCGAGCTGGCCCACACCGGATCCTCCTCCCGCAACAGCTTCCTGGCCCTCGGCTCCGCCGCGCTCCTCGCCCTCGGGGCCGGCGTCCTGATCGCCGTCCGTCGACTCCGTCCCCAGCGCTAGTCGAACGGTCGGACGACGAAGGGGCCCTTCCCCCCGCACGGCGGTGCGGGGGGAAGGGCCCCTTCTCCCTGTCCTACGAGGCCGTCAGCCCCAGGTGATCAGGCGCTTCGGGCGCTCCAGCAGCGCGGCCACGTCGGCCAGCACCTTGGAGCCCAACTCCCCGTCCACCAGGCGGTGGTCGAAGGAGAGCGCGAGCGTGGTCACCTGGCGCGGGACCACCTTGCCCTTGTGCACCCACGGCAGCTCCCGGACCGCGCCGAAGGCCAGGATGGCGGCCTCGCCCGGGTTGAGGATCGGGGTGCCGGTGTCGACGCCGAAGACGCCGACGTTGGTGATGGTGACCGTCCCGCCCTGCATGTCGGCCGGCGAGGTCTTGCCCTGGCGGGCGGTCTCGACCAGCTCGCCGAGCGAAGTGGCCAGCCCGGCAAGGGTCCTGGACCCCGCGTCCTTGATGTTCGGGACGATCAGGCCGCGCGGGGTGGCCGCGGCGATGCCGAGGTTCACCTGGCCCTTGAGGACGATCTCCTGGGCCGCCTCGTCCCACTGGGCGTTGATCCCGGGGTGCCGCTTGATCGCGGTGAGCAGCGCCTTGGCGACGATCAGCAGCGGGCTGACCCGGACGTCCCGGCCCAGCTCGCCGCTCTCCTTGAGCCGGCGGACGAACTTCATCGTGCGGGTCACATCGACCTGCACGAACTCGGTGACGTGCGGGGCGGTGAAGGCCGAGGCCACCATCGCCTGCGCGGTCGCCTTGCGGACGCCCTTGATCGGCACCCGGACGTCGCCCGTGGCGGACACCGGGACCGGGGCCGCGACGGCCTCGACCGCCTCGGCCACCTCGACCGCCTCGGCCACGGCCGGCTCAACGGCCGCAGCCGGCGGAGCGGCCTGGGCGGCGGCGTGGGCGTGCAGGTCCTCGCGGGTGATCACGCCGCCCGGACCGGTCGGGGTGACGGCCCGCAGGTCGATGCCCAGATCCTTGGCCAGCTTGCGCACCGGCGGCTTGGCCAACGGGCGCTCGCCGGACGGCACTTCGGCCACCGGGGCCGGAGCCGCCGGAGCCACTGGGGCCGGAGCCGGAGCCGCCAGGGCCGCAGCCGCGACCGGGGCCGGGGCCGGGGCCGCAGCCGCGACCGGGGCCGGCTTCGACGCGGCTGCCGTCGTCGTGGTCGTCCGCCGGGCCCGGCGCTGGACGGCACCGGTGCGCGGGCCGTACCCGACCAGCACCCCCTGGCGCTCCGGCTTGGCCTCGGCGGCCGGCGCCTCCGCGGCGGGGGCGGGCACGGGCGCGGCGGCCGGCACGGCCCCCGCCTCCCCGGCGACCGCCACCGAGATGATCACGGCACCGACGTCGACGGTCGCGCCTTCGGGGAAGAAGAGCTGCTCGACGACCCCGGTGAACGGGATCGGCAGCTCCACCGCCGCCTTGGCGGTCTCCACCTCGCAGACGACCTGTCCGTCGGTGACGGTGTCACCGGGCTTGACGTACCAGCTGAGGATCTCGGCCTCGGTGAGGCCCTCGCCCACATCGGGCATCTTGAACTCGCGGAGCGCGCGAACTTCGGTGGTCATCTTCGCTCCCCGGAATCAGTACGCGAGCGCGCGGTCGACGGCGTCGAGCACGCGGTCCAGGTCGGGGAGGAAGGCCTCCTCGACCCGGGACGGCGGGTACGGCGCGTAGTAGCCGCCGACCCGCAGGACCGGTGCCTCCAGGTGGTAGAAGCACTTCTCGGTGAGCCGGGCGGCCAGTTCGGCGCCCATGCCCAGGAAGACCGGTGCCTCGTGCACCACCACGGCCCGCCCGGTCCGCTTGACCGACTCCTCCAGGGCGGCGAAGTCGACCGGGGAGAGCGAACGCAGGTCGACGACCTCCAGCCGGCGGCCGTCCTCCTCGGCCGCCTTGGCGGCCTCCAGGCAGACCTTGACCATCGGGCCGTAGGCGATCAGCGTCACGTCGGCCCCGGGGCGGACGATCCGGGCGTCGTGCAGGCCCAGGTCGGCGGCGTCGCCGACCTCGCCCTTGTCCCAGTAACGGCGCTTGGGCTCCAGGAAGATGACCGGGTCGTCGGACTCGATGGCCTGCCGCAGCATCCAGTGCGCGTCGTGCGCGCTGGACGGGGTGACCACCCGCAGGCCGGCGGTGTGCGCGAAGTACGCCTCGTGCGACTCGCTGTGGTGCTCGACCGCGCCGATGCCACCCGCGTAGGGGATACGCACGGTGACCGGCATCTTGACGTGCCCGAGCGCGCGGGCGTGCATCTTGGCCAGCTGGGAGACGATCTGGTCGAAGGCCGGGTAGACGAAACCGTCGAACTGGATCTCCACCACCGGGCGGTAGCCGCGCAGCGCGAGGCCGATCGCGGTGCCCATGATGCCGGACTCGGCGAGCGGGGTGTCGATCACCCGGTCCTCGCCGAAGTCCTTCTGGAGGCCGTCGGTGATCCGGAAGACGCCGCCGAGCTTGCCGATGTCCTCGCCCATCAGGAGGGTCTTCGGGTCGTTCTCCAGCGACTTGCGCAGCGCCTCGTTGAGCGCCTTGGCGATGCTGAGCTGACCGGCCATCAGTGGGTCTCCCCCGCCTCGAAGGAGGCCGCGTACTCGACGTACTCGGCCCGTTCCTCATCGACCAGTGTGTGCGGCTCGCTGTACACGTGGTCGAAGATCAGGGTCGGGTCCGGGTCCGGCATGCCGCGCACACCCTCGCGCACCCGCAGACCCAGCTGCTCGCTCTCGGCGTCGACGGCGGCGAAGAACTCCTCGTCGGCCAGGCCCTCCTTCTCCAGGTGGGCGCGCAGCCGCAGGATCGGGTCCTTGGCCTTCCAGGCCTCGGTCTCCTCGGTGAGCCGGTAGCGGGTCGGGTCGTCGTTGGTGGTGTGGGCGCCCATCCGGTAGGTGAACGCCTCGATCAGCACCGGGCCGTTGCCGCTGCGGGCGTGGTCGAGCGCCCAGCGGGTGACCGCCAGGCAGGCCAGCACGTCGTTGCCGTCGACCCGGACGCCCGGGAAGCCGAAGCCGGAGGCGCGGCGGTACAGCGGGATCTTGGTCTGGGTGGTGGTGGGCTCGGAGATCGCCCACTGGTTGTTCTGGCAGAAGAACACCACCGGCGCGTTGTAGACCGAGGCGAAGGTGAAGGCCTCGTTGACGTCGCCCTGGCTGGAGGCGCCGTCGCCGAAGTACGCGATCACCGCGTCGTCGGCGCCGTCCTTGCTGATGCCCATCGCGTAACCGGTGGCGTGCAGGGCCTGCGCGCCGATCACGATGGTGTACAGGTGGAAGTTCTTCTCGTTCGGGTCCCAGCCGCCGTGGTTCACGCCGCGGAACATGCCGAGCAGGTTCAGCGGGTCGACGTCGCGGCACCAGGCCACGCCGTGCTCGCGGTAGGTGGGGAAGGCGTAGTCGCCGGGGCGCATCGCGCGGCCGGAGCCGACCTGGGCGGCCTCCTGGCCGAGCAGCGAGGCCCACAGACCCAGCTCGCCCTGGCGCTGGAGCGTGGTGGCCTCGGCGTCGAACCGGCGCACCAGCACCAGGTCGCGGTAGAGGGCGAGCAGCTCCTCGGGAGTGGTGGTGAGGGGGTAGTCCGGGTGCTCGACCCGCTCGCCTTCCGGCGTGAGCAGCTGGACGAGCTCCGGCTGGGCGTCCTCGCCCGTCGCGCGGAGGGTGTCGGGGACGGAGGGGGCCGCCTTCTTGCGGGCCCTCGCCGTGCTTTTGACGGTCACGTTCACTCCTCGGTCTGTCCGGCCGCCCGGGGTCGCCGGTGACCGGTCCGGTCACCGCCTCGCGGGGCGCGCGTGGGTGTGCGCTCCCACAGCGGGGCAGGTGGTGATCCTGTTCCGACGGCGTCCCTCACGAGAACGTTACCCAGCGTCCGCCTCCGGCGCGCTTGCGCTAGGACGTCCTACTTGTTCAGGGTCTACAACCCCGAGGGTGCCGCGCTCGGCTCGCCGTCGGAAGGGTGGGGGTGACGGTCGGCGTGACGCAGCTCTCAATTCGAGCGCCTTCAGGACACCAGCGCACGTTATCCGGGCAGACGCCCGTACGTAAGGGGGTTCTCGGTATCGGTTTTGGAGGGCTGTGGCCGGATCGCGTCTTGACGGAGGTATGAACGATAGGTCTTTCGTACGGTGATATGGGAGGCTTTGGATGTGACTGATAACGGACGAATCAGGGTATTCCTGCTCGACGATCACGAGGTCGTCCGGCGGGGCGTGCACGATCTGCTCTCGGTCGAGGACGACATCGAGGTGGTCGGCGAGGCCGGCACCGCCACCGAGGCGCTCACCCGGATCCCGGCGGTCCACCCGGACGTCGCGGTGCTCGACGTCCGCCTGCCGGACGGCAACGGGGTCGAGGTCTGCCGCGAGATCCGCTCCAGGCTGCCCGAGATCAAGTGCCTGATGCTGACCTCGTTCTCGGACGACGAGGCACTGTTCGACTCGATCATGGCCGGCGCCTCCGGCTACGTGCTGAAGGCGATCCGCGGCACCGACCTGATCACCGCCGTCCGGGACGTCGCCGCCGGCCGCTCGCTGCTCGACCCGGTCGCCACCAGCCGGGTGCTCGCCCGGCTGCGCGACGGCGGCGAGAAGGAGGACGAGCGGCTCGCCCAACTCACCAAGCAGGAGCGGCGGATCCTCGATCTGATCGGCGAAGGTATGACAAATCGTCAGATCGGCAACGAGTTGCACCTCGCCGAGAAGACGGTGAAGAACTACGTCTCCAGTCTGCTCGCCAAGATGGGCATGGAGCGACGAACCCAGGCGGCCGCCTTCGTGGCGCGGCACCAGGCCGACCACCAGTACTGACCTTACGACTGCACAGAACTGACGGCCTGTCAAGGGCCCCCGCAAGGGGGCCATAACCTCTGCACGTGACTTTCAGCCAGACCCTCGCCTGCGCCCCGGCCCGCCCCGACCTCTCCGCACCGCCGATGGGGACCCTCAGCCCACCCGTCCCGTACAACGCGCTCGCCGAGGTCCTGGCCCGCTACCAAGTAGGACGGCCGCTGACCCTCGAACCCGTGGCGGAGGGCCTGTTGAACCGGGGGTACCTGGTCACCACCGAGGCCGGTCCGTACTTCCTGAAGTGCTACGTCGACGCCGCCACCGCCAGCCGCCCGAAGATCCTCGCCCACCACCGCGCGATGGCCGCGCTGAACGCCCTGGGACTGCCCGTCGCACCCCCGCTGGCCTCTGCCGGAGGGGGCGGCACGGTCGCCTCCCGGGGCGGCCGGATGTTCGCCCTGTTCCCCTGGGTCGAAGGCCGGCACCGGCACGGCGACGAACTCGGCCCGGAGCGCTGCGACGAGCTCGGCACGCTGCTCGGTCGACTGCACGGCGCGCTCGACGACGTCTGCGCCCCCTTGGAACAACCCGCCGGCTACCACAGCGCCGACCCGGCCGACAGCGCCGAACTCGCCCGCGACCTGCGGCGCCGCGCCCAGGAGCACCACCCGTCCGGGGAGTTGGACGCGCTGGTGGTGCACCGGCTCACGGAACGGCTGGAACTGCTCGCCGAGCACGCCCACCGCCGCCCCTCCCCCGAGGCCGCGCCGCCCACCGGCTGGACCCACGGCGACTTCCACGGCCTCAACCTGCTGTACGGGCGGGGCCCGCGGGACCACGGGGTGGCGGCCGTCCTGGACTGGGACAAGCTCGGCCCCCAGCCCCGCGCCGAGGAGGCCGTCCGGGCCGCCACGCTGCTCTTCAACGACCGTTCGTCCGGCGCCCTGGACCTGGTCCGGGTCCGCCGCTACTCCCAGGCCTACCGGGCCTCCGGCGCCGCCACCGCCGAGCACCTGGCCGCCGCCGTCCACCGGGTCTGGTGGGAGCGGCTGAACGACTTCTGGATGCTCCAGTGGCGCTACCAGCGGGCCGACCACCGGGCCGACCCGCTCTACCCCGCCTCCGCGGGCCAGTTGGCGTGGTGGTGCCAGGAGTACGAGCAGGTCCTGGACGCCTTCGCCAACTGACGGCGCCGAACGACGGAGCGGGCCGACCGGTTCGAAAC
>NZ_JBHTWX010000166.1:0-11040 GCF_042792155.1 Kitasatospora sp. NPDC056651
CCGCAGGGGCGAGGCCCCTGCGGCCGCCGGTTCGGTGCGAGTCGGATCAGGAGTGGATGACGCTGCCGCAGGCGAAGGACGACAGCGGCAGGAAGCCGAAGCTCTGGATGTCGGCGGCACCGTTGGTGCAGATCCAGCCGTTGGCGCCGAAGATGGCGCGCAGGGCGGTGCCGTGGGCGTCCGTGGCGTTCCACTCGGCGTCGCGGAAGACGTTGTAGACCACGCGGCCGTACTGGGTGCCCACGAGGGCGTCGGTGATGACCTTCTTCGTGGTGTCGACCGGCGCGACGCCGTCGACGTTGCGGATGGTCAGCGAGCCCTGGACGTCGGCGCCGGTGCCCTTGCCGAAGTACACCTGGCCGATGTAGTGGGCGACGGAGTAGGGGACCACCGCGTTGATGTCGTCCAGCTGGGTGTCGCTGCCCTCGTTCTCCTGGACGCTGCTGTTGACGCAGGCGCCCGGGGTCAGGGCGGTGACGCCACCGTTGATGGCGGTCAGGAAGAAGGAGCGGGTGCCGGAACCGGTCTGCGGCAGGAAGGGCTTGATCGTGGCGTTCGGGAGCGACGCGTTGATCTGGTTCCACTTGGTGACCGTGCAGGTGTAGATGTCCTTCAGGTTCTTCGTGGTCAGGTTCGCCGGGGCGTTGCCGCCGGCCTTGGCCGCCCAGGACACCGCGTCCTGCGCCAGCGCCACGAAGTCGTCGGTGGTCGGGTCGGTCGAGACCGGGCCGCGCGAGGAGCGGGCGAAGTCCACGGTGGCGCTGGTGTTGGCGTTCAGCGCGGTGATGCCGGCGCCGGAGCCGTTCGGGCGGGTGATCGCGGTGGCACCGGTCTTGGTGGTGATGGTGCCGGCCGGGATCGCGTCGTAGCTGTAGAGGCGAGGGGCGGTGGAGCTGGTCAGCGACGCGTTGTAGTCGGCGGCGAGCTGGTTCAGCACCGACTGGGTCGTGTCGGAGCCGACACCCACGATGTCGATGGCGCGCGGGGTGACACCGGTGGCCGGGTCGGCGACGGCGGTGCCGCTGACGACGGTGGCGACGGAGGTCGCCAGCGCGGCGACGGTGAGCAGCTTGGCAGCGGTCTTACGCATGTTCCTCTTCCTCCGGGGGAGAGACGTACATCGCGTGAAACCCGTACTCCGTTTGAGAGTTCGGGGGCCGGGTGGCCGCGTCCGCTGCGGCCTGTCCGGCAGTGCCGATCCTGTCCGGCGGGGAGGTTCCGCCGGAAGGGAGGTCGAGTTCGGCCAGGGAATGTCGACTCATCGGTTCGACGAGGTTTAGCCACTGGTCAGCAGGCACGTGACAGGGGCATTGCCGGGTCTCCGAACCCGGTCGACGTTCTTCTCCAGGAGGCTGCTCGGAGTGTTGCCGGAAACCTGGCCTTCACCGGAACTGCACGGACGGGCCTCGGCGCACCAGGAGCGCACGGAAGCATCCGGAGAACGGACGGAGACGGCCGGAGGGCGGACGGAGGGCGGACAGAGGGCGGACGGAGGGCGGATGGAGAACGGACGGAGCACCGCCCGACGGAGCCGGCCTTCCCGAGCGACGTCCTCCGGAAGATCCGTCCGGGAAAACGGACATGGCGGCCCGTCATCCGACGGACCGCCATGGTCCCAACTGCTCACAACGGCCAGCGGCCGTCCCGCCCGCTCCGCCGCAGCTCCTGCCCGACCCAGCGCAGTCCGGCCAGGAACCCGTCGATCCCGGCCTGGCACTGGTCCCGCCGCAGGTACCCCCGCGCGCTGCGCGCGACCGGAACGGCCCCGGCCGCCCCCGGCCGGGTGCTGCGCACCGGCAGGTAGGCGGCCCAGACCCACTCGCGCCCTTCGGACTGCCCGACCGAGCAGCGCAGCGCGGCCCGCTCGATCAGCAACTCGCGCACGGAGTCGGCCAGTTCGTCCTCGCTCCGGTAGGTCCGCACACCGACCCCGAGCGGCCGCCCGTTGGCGGCCCGCAGTGCCCAGCCGAGGCCGCGGTCGGCGGCCGGCACGATCAGCAGCCGCGGGCCGCGCCGCTCAGCGGCCATCGACGCGTCTCAACGGCACTGCGGGCTCCGGCAGTTCGCGGGGCGGCTGTTTGGCGAGCAGCACCACGAACCGGCGGAAGGCGTTCTGGCAGGTCGCGTACCTCTCGTACGCGCGACTGGACCGCACTTCGGGTAAGGCGCGCGAGCCCGGGACCACCCAGACCCAGCCGATGCCTTCCCGCACGTGGGTGATCCGCGCGGTGAGCTCGGCCGCCCCGAGTCGCAGGCCGTCGAAGCACCGCTCGGCCTCGCCGGCCGTCTCGAACGCGGCCGCGGTGATCGCGACCACCCGTCCGTTGGGCGCCTTCAGTTGCCAGCGGTAGCGCCCGTCCGCTGCCCGTTCGGCGCGGAACCCCCCTCGACTTGCCCCTGCTGCGGTGTGACCGCGGCCGGCAGCGTTCACTGCCCCCTCCGTCCGGTTGCCCTCCGGATTCCCCTCCGAGCGGGAGCAAAGCTATGTGTGCACACGGAGCCCCCGAAAGCCCAGAACGTTCACAACTTGCGCCGTTGGTCGGGAAGTTCTCTCTCGTTTAACTTTCACTGGTTCTTGACCGAGGCCGATGGCGTCGGGCGGGCGGTCCCGGGCCGCCGGAACCCGGCCGTCAGAGCCGGGCCGTCCAGCGCACCATCGTCCCCTTCCGGTACGGCCCGCTCTCGTGCCAGGCGTCGCCGCCGAGCGCCTCGGCGCGCCGGGCGAGGTTGAGCAGGCCGCTGCGCCGGCCGCCCTCCGGGATGCCCACCCCGTCGTCGGTCACGGTGAGCAGCACGCCGGGCCGTCCGCCGCGGTCCAGCGACTCCGGGTCGCCGCCCATCGGCCGGCCGTTCTCGTCCAGGTGGCTGGTCGCGTCGATCTCCACGCCGACCCGGGAGGCACGTGCGTGCCGGGCCGTGTTGGACAGCATCTCCCGCAGGGCCGCGAGCAGTTGACGGCCGGTCTTCTCGCCGACCAGGCTCTCCACCGGCCCGACGAAGCTCACCGAGGGCTTGAAGCCGAGCGCGGCCGCGGCCTGGCTGGCCTCCCGCAGCACCCGGGTGCGCAGGGTGTCCGGCGCGTCGCCGTGGTTGTCGTGCTGGAGGGCGTAGATGGTGGTGCGGACCTCCTGGATGGTGGCGTCCAGTTCGTCCACCGCCTTGCCGATGCCCGTCTTCACCTCGGGGACGACCGCCCGCCGGGCGGCGCTCTCCAGCATCATCCCGGTGGCGAACAGCCGCTGGATCACCAGGTCGTGCAGGTCGCGGGCGATCCGGTCGCGGTCCTGGAAGACGGCCAGCCGCTGCTGGTCGCGCTGGCCCTCGGCGAGCCGCAGGGCGAGCGCGGCCTGCGAGGCGAAGGTCTCGGCGAGCTGCTTCTCGCTCTCGGTGAACGGCACCGCGCCGCAGGGGCGCCAGACGCAGAGCCCGCCGAGCACCCGTCCGGCGGCGACCATCGGCACCGCCATGGACGGGCCGAAGCGGCGGGCGAGCCGGATCACCGTGGTCGGATCGCTGGACATGTCGTCCAGGTGGACGCTCTCCCCCGCGAGCAGCCGGGCCGCGAAGCTCTCCTTGGGCAGCAGCTCGCCGCGGACGAACTCGGCCAGCTCGCCGGAGGCGTGCGCGACCCGCATCTGCCCGTCGCCCTCGCCGCCGCCCTCCGGGCCGGTCGGCAGCAGGACCATGCCGAGCGCGGCGTCCGCCAGCTCCCGCACCTGTTCGGCCGCGACGGTCAGCGCGGTCTCGGCCTGCTCGGCGGAGAGCAGCGCGGTGGCGAGGGCGGCGGCACCGGTGATCCAGCGCTCCCGGCGGCGGCCCTCCTCGTACAGCCGGGAGTTCTCGATGGCCACGCCGGCCGCCGCGGCGAGCGCGTGCACCACCTGCTCGTCCTCGGGGGTGAAGGCGCCGCCGCCCTTCTTCTCGGTGAGGTAGAGGTTGCCGAACACCTCCGCCCGGACCCGGATCGGCACGCCCAGGAAGGTCCTCATGCACGGGTGGTGCGGCGGGAACCCGGAGGAGCGCGGGTCCGCGCTCAGGTCGGACAGCCGCAGGGGTTCGGGACGGTCGATGAGCGCGCCGAGGACGCCGCGGCCGGCCGGCAGTTCGCCGATCTCGGCGGCGGTCTCGTCGTCGACCCCGACGTGGATGAAGTCCGCCAGGCCGGTGCCGCCGGGGGCGATCACGCCGAGCGCCGCGTACCGGGCGTCGACCAGCTCGGCCGCGCCGACCGCGATCCGGTGCAGGGTGGCGTGCAGGTCCAGCCCGGCCCCGATCGAGACCACCGCCTCCAGCAGCCGCTGCATCCGGTCGGTGACCGCGGCGGCCGACTGGAGACGCTCGGCGACCTCGGTGACCAGCGTGTCCAGCCCGAGCGAGGCGATCTCGGGCACCCGGTGGGGCGTCGGCTCGGCAGTGGCCTCGGGAAGGTCCGGCGTGGGGTCCATGGAGAAAGCCTAGTTTGTACGCTTTTCAGCCGAAGGACGGCGCGACCGGGGGTGTGGCCACCAGAAGTGCGACTACCGGACCGCCGACTCCAACAGCCCGTCGGCCTCCCGCTCCCGCCGCCACATCGCGTGCAGCCGCCCGTCCGGGTCGGCGACCAGCTCCGACCAGCGGCCCCGCTCGGCCACCCGGCCGCCGTCCAGCACCAGCACCTCGTCCACCGTGTCGTCGTCCAGCCCGGCCAGCCGGTGGGTGATCAGCACGGTGGTGCGGCCCTCGGTGGCGGTCAGCAGATCGGCGGTCAGCGCGTCCGCGGTGGGCAGGTCGAGGTGCTCGGCGGGCTCGTCCAGGACCAGCACCGGGAAGTCCGCCAGCAGCGCCCGGGCCAGCGCCAGCCGCTGGCGCTGGCCTCCGGAGAGCCGGGCCCCGTGCTCGCCGACCATGGTGTCCAGGCCGTCCGGCAGGCCCTCGGTCCACTCCAGCAGCCGGGCGGCGGCCAGCGCGGCGCGCAGCTCCTCCTCCCCCGCGTCCGGGCGGGCCAGCCGCAGGTTCTCCCGCAGCGAGCTGTCGAAGACGTGCGCGTCCTGGGCGCAGAGCCCGATCACCCGGCGGACGTCCTCGCCCGCGAGCGCGCGACCGTCCACGGCCTGCGGCCGGCCGTCGGCGAACCGCACCGTCCCGGCGCTCGGCTCCAGGAAGCGCAGCAGCGCCTGGGCGAGGGTGGTCTTGCCCGATCCGGACGGGCCGACCACGGCGATCCGGCGGCCGGCGGCGAGGTCGAGGTCGACCCCGGCGAGCGCGTCCACCGGCTGCCCGGGGTGCCGGACGGTCAGCCCGCGCACCGCGACCGGCAGCGGCCGCTCGGGCAGCGCGACGGGCTCGGCCGGCTCGCCGACCGGGGGTTCGGCGTCGAGCACCTCGTCCAGCCGGGCCCGCGCGGCACGGCTGCGCTGGCGGGCCTGGACGGCGAGCGGCATCCCGGTGACGGCCTCGAAGGCGGCCAGCGGGGTCAGCACCACCACGGCCAGACAGACCGGCGCGAGCAGACCGTCGCGCACCCCCTGGACGCCGACGGCGGCCGCGGCGGTCACCGTCAGCCCGGTGAGCAGCGCGATCAGCCCGGTGCCGAGCGCCGTGGTGGCCGCCGAGCGGGCGGCCAGCCGGGTCAGCGCGGCGTCGGCGGTGCGGACGGCGGCCAGCCGGCCCGGCAGCGCGCCGGCCACGGTGAGTTCGGCGGTGCCGGTGAAGGCGTCCACCACGGTGGTGGCCAGCCGGCCGCGCGCCGGGGCCTGGCGCCGCTCGGCACCGGCCGACCAGCGGGCGGCCAGCGCGGGCACCAGCACGCCCGCGAGCAGCAGCCCGAAGCCGAGCACCAGCCCGGCGGCGGGCAGGAAGGCGGCCACCGCCACCGTCGAGGCCAGCGCGACCACGCCCGCCACCGCGGCCGGCAGCCGCCAGCGCAGGTAGTGGTCCTGGATCGCGTCCACGTCGGCGACCAGCCGGGACAGCAGGTCGCCGCGCCGGAAGGCGGGCAGTCCGGCGGGGGCGAGCGCGCTCAGCCGGCGGTAGACGGCGGCCCGCAGGGTGCCGAGGGTGCGCAGCACGGCGTCGTGCGAGACCAGCCGCTCGGCGTAGCGGAAGACGCTGCGGCCGATGCCGAAGGCCCGCACCGAGGTGACGGCCATCATCAGGTAGAGCACCGGAGGCATCTGGGAGGCCCGGGAGATCAGGTAGCCGGAGGTGGCCATCAGCGCGACGGCGCAACCGAGGGCGAGGGCGCCGAGCAGGATCGAGAGCGCCAGCCGGGGGGCGGCGGCGCCGTCGCCCTCGGGCTCCTCGGGGACGGCGGGGGCGGGCGTCGGCCTCCCGCTGTGGGCGAGCGGGGCGACCGGTGCCGCGGGCACCGGCGCGGCCCCCGCCAGCCGTACCCGCCGGTCCGCGACGGCCAGCAGGGCCGGCCGGTGCGCGACTACCAGCACGGTGCGTGCCGGGTCCGCGGCGAGCGTCCGGACGGCGTCCACCACGGCCGCCTCGGAGACGCCGTCCAGGTTGGCGGTCGGCTCGTCCAGCAGCACCAGCGGCCGGTCGTCGGCGAGCAGCACCCGGGCGAGGGCGAGGCGCTGGCGCTGCCCCGCGGAGAGCCCGGCACCGTCCTCCCCCAGCCCGGCCGCCAGGTCGGTCACGAAGTCGAGCGCGTGCGCGGACCGCAGCGCCGTCCACAGCTGCTCGTCGGTGGCCTCCGGCCGGTAGAGCCGCAGGTTCTCGGCGACCGTCCCGGCGAACAGGTGCGGGTGCTGCGGCACCCAGGCGATCTGCCGCCGCCAGCTCGCCGGGTCCAGCTCGGCCAGGTCGTGGCCGCGGCCGTCGGCGGCGGTGATCCGGACGGTGCCGGAGTCGGCTGCGGTGAGGCCGAGCAGCACGGCCAGCAGGGTGGACTTGCCGGCGCCGCTCGGGCCGGTCAGCGCCGTGCTGGAGCCGGGGCGCAGGGTCAGCCCGGCGCCGTCCAGCGCGGGCTCGGTGCGCCCGGGGTGGCGGACCACCAGGTCCTCGGCCGTGATCACGGCGCCCGCGAGGTCCGGCGCCGGCACGGTGCCGGCGGCGGGCAGCGGGGTCTCCAGGACCCGGAACAGCTCGTCGGCGGCGGTCAGCCCCTCGACGCTGGAGTGGTAGAGCGCGCCGACCTGGCGGATCGGGAAGTACACCTCGGGGGCGAGCACCAGGATCAGCAGCCCGGTCTCCAGGTCGAGCGTGCCGTCCACCAGCCGGAAGCCGACGGTGACGGCGACCAGCGCGACGGACAGGGTGGAGAGCAGTTCCAGGGTGAAGGAGGAGACGAAGGCGATCCGCAGGGTGCGCAGGGTGGCCCGGCGGTAGTCGGCGGTGATCCGGGCGATGGTGGCGGCCTGGGTGCGGGCCCGGTTGAACACCTTGAGGGTGGGCAGCCCGGCGACCACGTCGAGGAAGTGGTGCGAGAGCCGGGCGAGGGTGTCCCACTGCCGGTCCATCCGGGACTGGGTGGCCATCCCGATCAGCACCATGAACAGCGGGATCAGCGGCAGTGTCCCGGCGATGACCGCGGCCGAGGTGAAGTCGGCGCCGACGATCCGCAGCAGCACGATCACCGGGACGACCACGGCCAGCGCCAGCTGCGGCAGGTAGCGGGCGAAGTAGTCGTCCAGCGCGTCGATGCCGCGGGTGGCGAGGGTGGTGAGCTCGCCGGTGCGCCGGCCCGCCAGGTAGGACGGGCCGAGCGCGGTGGCGTGGTCGAGCAGCCGGCGCCGCAGGGTGGACTTCACCCGGGCGACGGACCGGTGCGCGGTGAGTTCGGTGAGCCAGCCGACCAGCCCGCGGCCGACCGCCGTCAGGGCGAGCAGCAGCAGCGGCGTGGTCAGCTCTCCGAGCGTCGCCCCGCGTTGGAAGGCGCGGACGACGATCTCGGCGATCAGACTCGCCTGGGCGACCACCAGGGCCGCGCCGGCCGCGCCGAGCAGCACGGAGCCGACGAGGAAGACCCTGGTGGTGCGGGCGTACCCGAGGAGTCGGGGGTCGACCGGCTTCACGGCGTCAGGCCTGGTCGAGCTGGGCGGCCGGGTCGTGCCCGGGGATGTGCTGGACGCCGATCCGCTTGCGGAACACCCAGTACGTCCAGCCCTGGTAGAGCAGCACCAGCGGGGTGAAGATCGCCGCCACGATGGTCATCACCTTCAGTGTGTACGGCGAGGACGCGGCGTTGCTGACGGTCAGGCTCCACTCCGGGTTCAGCGTGGAGGGCATGACGTCCGGGAAGAGCGCCAGGAAGAGCATCGCGACCGCGGCCACGATGGTCGCTCCGGAGAGCGAGAACGCCCAGCCCTCGCGGCGGAGCTGGTTGGCCGCCAGGGCGCCGACCAGGGCGAGCACCGCGACGATCAGCGCGGCCAGGCTGCGGCCGTTGCCGTGGGCGGCCTGGGTCCAGATCAGGAAGACCAGCGCCAGCACGGCGGTCGCCAGCCCGGACAGCAGCGCGGCCTTGCGGGCCCGCTCCCGGATCTCGCCGACCGTCTTGAGCGCGGCGAACACCGCGCCGTGGAAGGTGAACAGGGCGAGCGTCACCAGGCCGCCGAGCAGGGCGTACGGGTTCAGCAGGTCCCAGAGGGTACCGGCGTAGTTCTTCTGCGCGTCGATGTCCACGCCGCGCACGATGTTGGCGAAGGCCACGCCCCAGAGGAAGGCCGGCAGGAGCGAGGTCCAGAAGAGGGCCTCCTCCCAGTTCCGCTGCCAGCGGGCACCGTCGCGCTTGTGCCGGTACTCGAAGGCCACCCCGCGGATGATCAGGCAGACCAGGATGACCAGCAGCGGGATGTAGAAGCCGCTGAAGAGCGTCGCGTACCAGTCCGGGAAGGCCGCGAAGGTGGCGCCGCCGGCGGTCAGCAGCCAGACCTCGTTGCCGTCCCAGACCGGACCGATGGTGTTGATCAGCACCCGCCGCTCGGCGGTGTTGCGGGCCAGCGGCTTGGTCAGCACGCCGATCCCGAAGTCGAAGCCCTCCAGGAAGAAGTAGCCGATCCACAGGACCGCGATCAGCACGAACCAGACGTCGTGGAGTTGCATGTCAGATCCTCAGTTCCGCAGTGTCCCGGGGCCTCAGTACGCGAAGGCGAGCGGCTTGTCGGCGTCCTCGTCCGAGGACGGGCCGCGCAGCGACGGGTCCTTGGCCGGCGGCTGCTCGGTCACGTCGGGGCCGGCCTTGGCGTACTTGACCATCAGCCGGACCTCGATGACCGCGAGGATCGCGTACAGCGCGGTGAACGTGGCCAGGGCGCCGATCTGGGTGCCGACGCCGACGTTGGGGGAGACGGCACTGGCCGTGGTCATCAGCCCGAAGACGGCCCAGGGCTGGCGGCCCATCTCGGTGAAGATCCAGCCGAAGCTGTTGGCGATCAGCGGGAAGCCCATGGTCAGGATGCCGATCCGCCAGCTCCACTTGGTGAGGAGCGGGCCGAGCTCGCGCCCGGGGGTGAGCATCAGCCGGGGCACCTCGGACTCACCGGTGCGGAACTCGGGGTGCAGGAAGAGCTTCTTCCGGGTGGTCCACAGGCCGATCAGGCCGGCCAGGAAGGACGTCATCCCGAAGCCGATCATGAGGCGGAAGCCCCAGTAGGTGACGAAGATGCTCGGGATGTAGTCCTTGGGGTCGCCACCGTGCTGGGCGGCCTCGGCGGCGGCGGTGTCGTTGATGCCGGGGACGGACGAGCTGAAGTCGTTGTGGGCGAGGAAGGAGAGTATCCCGGGGATCTCCAGGGCGACCGAGTTGTGGCCCTTGCTGACGTCCCCGACCGCGAAGACCGAGAACGGCGCCGGCGCCTGGGTCTCCCACAGCGCCTCGGCGGCGGCCATCTTCATCGGCTGCTGCTCGAACATGACCTTGCCCAGGGTGTCGCCGCTGAGCGCGGTGCCGGCGCCGAAGACCACCGCGAGCACCAGGCCGAGCCGCAGTGAGGTGCGCATCGCGGCGGTCCTCTTCGGGTCCGCGGTCTCGGGCTTGCGCTTGGCCTTCCAGAGGTGGAAGGAGGCGATGCCGACGACGAAGGCCGCGCCGGTGAGGAAGGCGGCGGTCAGGGTGTGGAAGACGACCACCAGGGTGGTGTTCTGGAACAGCACCCGGACCACGTCGGTCAGCTGCGCCTTGCCGGTGACCGGGTCGATCGCGTAGCCGACCGGGTGCTGCATCCAGGAGTTGGCGGCCAGGATGAAGTAGCCCGAGAGCACGGTGCCCAGCGCCACCATCCACATGCAGGCGGCGTGGATCTTCCTCGGCAGCTTGTCCCAGCCGAAGATCCACAGGCCGATGAAGGTGGACTCGAAGAAGAAGGCGATCAGCGCCTCCATCGCGAGCGGAGCGCCGAAGACGTCACCGACGAAGCGGGAGTAGTCGGACCAGTTCATGCCGAACTGGAACTCCTGGACGATGCCGGTGACCACGCCCATCGCGATGTTGATGAGGAAGAGCTTTCCCCAGAACTTGGTCGCGTGGAAGTACTTCTCCTTGTTCGTCCGCACCCAGGCGGTCTCCAGACCGGCCACGATCGCGGCCAGGCTGATCGTGAGCGGGACGAAGAGGAAGTGGTAGACGGTGGTGATGCCGAATTGCCATCGCGCGATGGTCTCGTGAGCGATTGCCAGTTCCACGTCGCCCTCTCTCCCAACCTGCCCGTGTGACGACGGGCATCTTCCGGACAAAACTCATCTATAGCCGTAGACCGTTGCCCGACCACGCAAGCTTGTCCGCTTGTGAACGTGAACACGTTCACAAGGAGCAGTATCCCCCACCCTTACGGAGGAAATGCAGGTGGGGTGGGGTTGACGGCACTGTGTGGCGCGTCACGGTCCGCGGCGCGGTCCGCACAGTCTGCGGACGCACCGCGGGCCGGGGCAACGAACGACCGGGCGGGTGGCCGGAACTTGTTGGCCGAAGCGGCGCTTGACAGGCTCGCGAGCCGGTCGCCCCGACGGGATCCGCCTGCTAGTACTCCAGCCGCACTTCGTGATCACGTAGCGAGTCGTCGCAGGTAGTGGCTGTGGCGGGCTCTGCCTTGGTGCACTCGTCGCCACATCGAC
>NZ_JBHTWX010000167.1:0-10910 GCF_042792155.1 Kitasatospora sp. NPDC056651
CCGACCCCCCGCCGGCCGCCCGAGGCGCCACCCGGCCGCCCCCGGGGATCCCCGGGGGCGGCCGTTCGGTGTTCGTGGCCCGGTGCGGTCCGGCCGGACGGGCGACCGGTCAGCCGAGCTGCTGCTCGATCGCGCGCAGCTTGCGCTCCAGCGAGTCCAGCTTCGGCATCGACAGGGTGTCGTCGTCGGCCGTCAGGTCGACGGTCGAGCCGCTGCGGGACGACCCGGTGCCGACGGACGAGGAGGACGAGGAGTACGAGCCGGACGAGTACGAGGAGCCGACGGCGGCGCGCGGCCGGCGGCCGGCGTCCAGGGCGGCCGACTGGAGCGAGGTCGAGGAGGTGGCTTCGGCTTCCGCGGCTAGAGCAGGCTCCGTAGCGCTCGGGCCGTCTCCGGCAGCCGTGAGGGCGGGCACCTGGCGGCCACCGCGGCCCCGGGAGAGCATGCCGCCCTGGCGGGAGATGGCCTTCAGCTCGGCCCGCTCGCGACGGTCGGCGGTACGGGCGCGGGCCTTGGCGTCCAGCTTCGCCTGGCGCTCCTCGCGCACCTCGTCGACCGCCTCGTCCAGGCTGCGGACGTTCTCCAGCAGCATCAGCGACCAGGCCGCGTAGGTCTCGCGCGGGGCGCGCAGCCAGCGGACGATGCGGATCTGCGGCAGCGGGCGCGGCACCAGGCCCTGCTCGCGCAGCGCGGCCTTGCGGGTCTGCTTCAGCGCCCGGTCGAACAGGATGGCCGCCGAGATCGACATGCCGGAGAAGAACTGCGGGGCGCCGTCGTGGGAGACACCGCGCGGGGCGTGCACCCAGTTGAACCAGGCCGAGGCGATCGCGAACACCCAGACCAGCAGGCGCGAGCCGAGCGCGGCGTCACCGTGGCTGGCCTCGCGGACGGCGAGGACCGAACAGAACATCGCGGCGCCGTCCAGGCCGAACGGGACGAGGTACTCCCAGCCGCCGGACAGGCCCAGGTTCTCCTTGCCGAAGCCGACCAGGCCGTGGAAGGAGAGGGCGGCGGCGACACCGGCACAGCAGAACAGCAGCGTGTACGAGGAGATGCCGTAGATCATCTCCTTGCGGCGGCGGCGCTCCTCGCTGCGCTCCCAGGAGTCGCCGGACTCGTCCTTCTTCGAGCTCTTGAAACGCAGCGTCGCCATCAGGACGGCGACGAACAGCAGGGCTGCGCCGCCGACGACGGTCCAGACCAGCTGTATGGAGGTCAGGTTCATTGCGGGTCGGGCCTCGGGTTTCCGCAGGGGACAGGATCACAGCGCGACACAGGCGGTCAGGGCCAGCCGTGCGGGCACTGCCTGACGGTTCGTTCGTCACCGCACGGCGCACCCGCCGAGCCCGCGCAGGGGCGGACGGGACACCTGTGCGGCTAGACGATATCGCGTCCAAGGGGGCGGCATGTTACGGGAGGGCGGCTGGCTCCGGCCAATCGACCCGCCAGTCGGGCCCGTTTGGGTAGGCGAGGGGGCGAACGGGGTATCCGATGGCCGGGCCGATGCCCGATCATTGGTCGGCGGACCGTCAGACCGCCTGGCGGAAGCAGGGGGAGAGGACGGCATGGTCTCGATCTGGGAGTACCTGCGCGGGGACAAGAGCTACACCTTCGACAACCCCGGCGGCCAGCACAAGGTCATACTCACCAAGTCGACCCCGCAGCACGCGATCACCGGGGCGGCCGCCACCACCGGCTACCTGTACGTCAACCTGCACTGGACGATGAGCTCCGGCGGCGCCTCCAGGCCGAGCACCGGGGACTCCGTCAGGCGGTTCTTCAGCCCGCGGTTCCTGCGGCCGCAGGAACCGGACTCGCCGCAGAACGCCGAGCCGACGAACGTCGACCTCGACCTGGCCTGCATGTACGAACTCTCCGACGGGTCCACGGGCGTGGTGCAGCCGCTCGGCGGGCTCTTCGGAGACCTCCAGAACCCGCCGTACATCAAGCTCAGCGGGGACGACCAGTACGGGGCGCCGTCCGGCGAGACGATGTACGTCAACCTGGAGAAGAAGGACAAGTTCAAGCGGCTGCTGATCTTCGTCTACATCTACGACGGCACGCCGGCCTTCGAGCAGTCGCACGCGGTGCTGACGATCGTGCCGCAGACCGGGCCCCGCATCGAGATCAAGCTGGAGGAGCGGGCCCGGGCGGCGCGCTCCTGCGCGGTGGTGCTGATCGAGAACGCGGGGGACAACCAGCTGACGGTGCGCCGCGAGGTGCGGTACGTCAACGGGTTCCAGGCGGACATCGACCGGCTGTACGGCTTCGGGTTGCAGTGGCAGCGCGGGTACAAGGGCGACTGACGGCGCGCCCCGGAGCGGGACGGGACGGGGCCGGGGGCTCGCCGGAGTGCCGTCGGGGCCCGCCGGGGTGCCGGCGCCGGGATGTCAGCGGGGCTGGAACTGCGGGCCCTGCGGGGGCAGCGCGAAGTCCTCGCCGGTGGGCGCCGCGGGCTGGGCCGTCGACGGCTGCGGGGGGACGGGCGGCTGCTGGCCGGTGCCGGGCTGCGGGTAGCCGTAGCCCGGGGGGCGCTGCTGCGGCGGGGCGGGGTGGTTCGGCTGGGGGTAGCCGTAGCCGGTGCCCGGCTGCTGGTACGGGGGCTGCTGTCCGGTGCCCTGCTGCTGTCCTGGGCCCTGCGGGGGGTAGCCGTAGCCGCCGGTGGGCTGCGGCTGGGGGTAGCCGTACCCCGTGCCGGGCTGCTGGGGGTAGCCGTAGCCGGTGCCGGGCGGGTGGTTCGGGGGCGCGGTGGGCGGCGGGGGCATGGTGGGCGGGGCCGTGGGCGGCGGCGGCACCGGTGCGGCGCCGGTGGCGTTCGCCGGGGGCGACGCCGGTGCGGCGGTCGGCGGCTGGGCGGGCTCGGGCGGTGACTGTGGGACGGCCGGGGCCAGGGTGAAGGTGCCCGGCTCGGGGGCGGTCGAGCGCGGGTCCGGCATCGGGGCGCCGCCGCGCGGGTCGAACGCGGCGGACGGGGTGGCCGGCGACTGGGAAGCGCGGCCGGCGTCGGCCTCCGCCTCGTCGTCGACGGTGATGCCGAAGTCGGTCGCGAGCCCGATCAGCCCCGAGGTGTAGCCCTGGCCGATCGCCCGGAACTTCCATGCCCCGGACCGGCGGTACAGCTCGCCCGCGACGAGCGCGGTGACGTTCTCGGCGTCCTCGATCACGAACTCGGCGAGCGCGGGCGCGCCCTCGCCGGCCGTGGCGTCGAAGAGCAGCAGACGCAGTCCGGGCACCGTGCGGAACGGCCCGCCCTCGGAGGAGCCGGCCAGCACCACACGGTCCACCTCGGCGGGCAGTTTGCCCAGTTCGACCTCGACCGTGTCGATGATCTCGGCGCCGCCGGAGGTCTGCTGCTTGGGCAGGTGGCGGACCAGGCCGGAGGGGTGGCGAGGCTGGTTGTAGAAGACGAAGTCGGCGTCCGAGCGGACCTTGCCGGTGGCGCCGAGCAGCAGCGCGGACGCGTCCACGTCCGGCGCACCGGGCGTGGCGCTCCAGCGCAGCACGGCGCGGACCGCCGCCGCCGGCAGTGCGATGTTGGCGCCCTTGGCCATCACGTGCGTCATAGCCGACCATCCTGCCCGTTCGCCACCCCTTCGGACAACGTGACCGGACCGGTCCGCGTCGGGTCGGACTTTGCCAAGACTTGCGCTTTCCGAGGTTTGCCGCGGTCGTTTCCGAGTTCCCCGCCGCCGCTTCCATGATCGTCAAGCGGATCGGGATGTTCCGGGAGTTCAGTGCCGGGGAACCGGGGCGGGCCGGGTCCCGTCCGTACGATGGACGGTCGAACGGCCCCCCGGGGGTCCGCCGCGGGAGTGTCCCGCGGCGGCGTGCCCAGGGAACCGTGGCGCCCGGACGGCCGGTCTGACCAGGGCGTCGTCGGCACCGGGCCGGAGGGCGGTCCACTTCCTGGAGGAGAGCACCTTGCGCCATTTCGGCCACCTCGCCGAGGACGTACGCGGCCGGCTCTTCCTGGAGCAGCCGCGCGCGTTCACCGCGCGGAGCGAGCCGGCGGTGCTCGCCACCGCCCTCGGCGGCACCCTCTACAGTCCGGCGACCAGGCCCGCGCTGGCCGCCGACATCCGGAAACTGGCCGGTCGGGGCGTGGTGTCGATGGTGCTCTGCCTGGAGGACGCGATCGCCGACCACGAGGTGGACGCGGGTGAGCGGAACCTGGTCGAGCAGTTGAATGACCTGGTCAAGGATTTCACCGACTGTACACACAGTCACCCCCTGCTCTTCATCAGGGTCCGTGCCGCCGCCCAGATCCTCGACCTGGCCAGGCGACTCGGCCCGGCCGTCGATCTGCTCAGCGGCTTCGTGCTGCCGAAGTTCACCCCCGCCAACGGCGGCGAGTACCTGGCCGCGCTGGCCGCCGCCGAGGCCGCGACCGGACGGCGGCTGTTCGCCATGCCCGTCCTGGAGTCCCCCGAACTCGCCCACCTGGAGACCAGGAGGGAGCAGCTCTTCGGCATCGCCGAACTGCTCGCCGGCCACCGCGAGCGGGTGCTCGCCGTCCGGCTCGGGGTCACCGACCTCTGCTCCGCGTACGGCCTGCGGCGCTCGCCCGACCTCACCGCGTACGACGTCGCGCTGGTCGCGTCGGTGATCGGGGACGTGGTCAACGTGCTGGGCCGGGCGGACGGCACCGGGTACACGGTCACCGGGCCGGTCTGGGAGTACTTCCCGGTGCAGGAGCGGATGTTCAAGCCGCAGCTGCGCCGGACTCCGTTCGCTGCCGCGGCGGCCGGCGGCGTCGGGGCGAGGGGCGGGGCCGGGGGCGGGGCCGGGGCTGGGATTAAGGCCGGGGCCGGGACCGGGGTGCTCCGGGCCTCCGGGGAGGAGGTCCGCCGGCGGATCATCGAGCACGACCTGGACGGGCTGATCCGGGAGGTCGAACTCGACCGGGCCAACGGCCTGCTCGGCAAGACCTGCATCCACCCCAGCCACGTACCCGCCGTGCACGCCCTCTCCGTGGTCACACACGAGGAGTACTGCGACGCCCTCGACATCCTGCGGCAGGAGCAGGACGGCGGTGGGGTGCTGCGCTCGGCGTACACCAACAAGATGAACGAGGCCCGGCCGCACCGGGCTTGGGCGGAGCGGGTGCTGCTACGGGCGGAGGTGTTCGGGGTGGCCCGGGAGGACGTGAGCTTCGCGGAACTGCTGTCGGCCTGCCTGTGCGGCTGACCGCCCCCCCCGGAGTGTTCCTCCCGCCGGGCCCGGGCCGTTCCTCCCTGTTCCCTTGGCGCGGATACGACGAAGCCCGCAAGCCCGCAAGCCCGCACGAACGCAAGCCCGCACGAACGCAAGCACGTACGAACGCACGAACGCGCCATCGCGCCATCGCACCATCGAAGGCAGGACCAGCAGTGACAGCAACACCGCAGACGTGGACCGGCCGTTGGGTCGCCGACCGGGCCGGGATAGCGCTCACCGGCTCCGAGCGCCTCCCCCAACTCGTCGGCCTCGCCCTGCGCTCGGGCAACCCGAAGCGCGCCCACCTGCTGGTCTCCACCGTGCTCGGCAAGCACGTGCCGCAGCGCCCCTCGGTGGTCCACGGCACCGGGCTCGAACTCGGCCGCCGGGTCCGCGAACTGCTCGGCCCGCGGGCCGCCGGGCGGGCCGTCGTCCTCGGCTACGCGGAGACCGCCACCGGCCTCGGCCACAGCGTCGCCGACGGACTGGACGCCCCCTACCTGCACTCCACCCGCCGTCCGGTGCCCGGGGTGTCGCCGCTCGGCGGCTTCGAGGAGGAGCACTCGCACGCCACCTCGCACCTGCTGCTCCCGGCCGACCCCGGACTCCTCACCGGGGACGGCCCGTTGGTGCTGGTGGACGACGAGTTCTCGACCGGCCGGACGGTGCTCAACACCATCCGCGACCTGCACGCCCGCCACCCGCGCGGACACTACGTGGTGGTCGCCCTGGTCGACCTGCGCTCCGCGGCCGACCGGCGCCGGCTCGACGAGGCCGCCGTCGAACTCGGCGCCCGGCTGGACCTGGTGGCCACCGCCAGCGGCGGCGTGGAGCTGCCCGAGGACCTGCCGGCCCGGGCCGAGCGGTTGATCGCGGAGGCGGCGGCGGTCGAAGTGCCCCCGGCGGACGGTGCCGCGCCGCTGGTCCGGGTGGCGCTGGACTGGCCGGCCGGGCTCCCGGATGGCGGCCGGCACGGCTTCACCGTCCGCGACCGCGCCCGGCTGGACGCCGCACTGCCGCGGCTGGCCGGGCAGTTGGCGCAGGCCCTGCCCGCCGGGGCGGAGCGGGTGCTGGTGCTCGGCTTCGAGGAGCTGATGTACGCGCCGCTGCGCCTGGCCGGCGCCCTCGCCGACCGCCTCGGCGGCGACCGGGTGCGGTTCTCCACCACCACCCGCTCGCCCGTCCTGGCGGTCGACGACCCCGGTTACGCGATCCGCACGCGGCTGGCCTTCCCCGCCCACGACGACCCGCGGGACGGCGGTTCGACCGAGCGCTACGCGTACAACGTCGCCCCCGGCAGCGACCGGGCGCGGCGCTTCGACGCCGTGGTGCTGGTGGTCGACGACGTGGCCGACACCCCGGCGCTGCACCGGGGGGAGCGCGCGCTGCTCGGCCAGCTGCGGCAGGTGACCGGCTCGGTGGTGCTCGCGGTGCTGCCGTCGCACCGGCCGGCCGTGGCCCCGGCTGCGGCCGCGGCCGCGTCCCAGGCGCCCTCGCTGTCCGCGCCGGCTGCCGCTCCGCTGCCTCCTCCTCTGTACGGGCCGGCGTTCTCCTCCTACCCGGCCGAGGAGGTGGCCTGGCTGCTCAAGGACCTCTCCGGGGTCGCCCTGGAGGCCCCGACCGAGGAGCGGGAGGAGGCCGTCCAGAACGGCGGCGCGCACTACGCCGAGTCGCTGCCGGTCGAGTACCAGCCCAGCCCCGAGTACCAGGAGCTGTTCCACCACGCGCTGCGCGGCTCCGCCGGCCGGATCGCGCTCGGCGTCGGCACCGTCGCGGAAACGTTGCTGCTGGAACGCGGCCCCGGCCTGGTGCTCGCCTCGCTGGCCCGGGCCGGTACGCCCGTCGGCATCCTGATCCGCCGCTGGCTGGCCTTCGCGCACGGCCTCTCCGTGCCGCACTACGCGGTCTCGATCGTGCGCGGCCGCGGCATCGACCCGGTCGCGCTGCGGTACCTGGCGGCCCACCACCGCGCTCGGGACGTGGTGTTCGTGGACGGCTGGACCGGCAAGGGCGCGATCACCCGCGAACTCGCCGACGCCCTGGCCGGCACCGGCTTCGACCCGGACCTCGCGGTGCTCGCCGACCCGGGCCGCTGCGTGCGGACGTACGGCACCCGGGACGACTTCCTGATCCCGTCCGCCTGCCTCAACTCCACCGTCTCCGGCCTGGTTTCGCGCACCGTGCTGCGGCCGGGGCTGATCGGCCCGGACGACTTCCACGGTGCCAAGCACTACGCGGACCTGGCCGGGAGCGACGTCTCGGCGGTCTTCCTGGACACGGTGGCCGCCCGCTTCGGCGAGGTGCGGGCCGCGGCGGTCGAGCGCGCCGGGCGGCTGGCCGCCGCCCCGGACCGGGCGCCCGACTGGGCCGGCTGGGCCGCCGTCGAGCGGATCAGCGCCGAGTACGGCATCGACAACGTCAACCTGGTCAAGCCCGGTGTCGGCGAGACCACCCGGGTCCTGCTGCGCCGCGTCCCCTGGCGGATCCTCGCCCGGCGCGGCGCCGGCGTCGACCTCGACCACGTCCGGCTGCTCGCCGCCCAGCGCGGTGTCGTGGTCGAGGAGGTGGACGGCCTGCCGTACACCTGCGTCGGCCTGATCCACCCCCGCTACAGCCGGGGCGCGACCGGGGTCGACGGGCGGAGTGTGGTGACCGAGAGCAAGGGGAGGAAGACCTGATGGGTGTTCTGGTGGCCAGCGACCTCGACCGGACGCTGATCTACTCCGAGCGGGCCATGGCCCTGGACACGTCGGACCGGCCCGCGCCGCGGCTGCTCTGCGTCGAGGAGTACCAGGGGCGGCCGCTGTCCTTCATGACCGGGCGGGCCGCCGCCCTGCTCGCCGAACTCGCCCGGGAGACCTGCTTCGTCCCGGCCACCACCCGGACGCCGGAGCAGTACGGGCGGATCCGTCTGCCCGGCCCGACACCGGACTGGGTCCCCGCGTACGCGATCTGCGCCAACGGCGGGCAGCTGCTGGTGGACGGCGTGCCGGACGGCGACTGGCGGACCGAGATCACCGGGCGGATCGCCGCCGGCTCGGCCCCGCTGGAGGAGGTGGTCCGGCGGCTCGCCGAGTGCGCCGCCCCGGAGTGGACGCGCAAGCGGAGCGTCGCCGACGGGCTGTTCGCCTACCTGGTGGTCGAACGGGCCGCGCTGCCGGAGGGCTGGCTCGCGGAGCTGACCGGCTGGTGCGCCGAGCGCGGCTGGACGGTCTCCCTCCAGGGGCGCAAGGTGTACGCGGTGCCCGTGCCGCTCACCAAGAGCGCCGCGCTGGCCGAGGTCGTCCGACGCGGTGGCGGGGCGGACGGCGGCAGTGGCGGCGCGGCTGGCAGGGGCGCGGGCGGCAGGGGTATGGGCGGTGGGGGCGCGGACGGCGGGGGTGCGGACGGCGGGGGTGCGGACGGCGGCGCGGTCACTGTGCTGGCGGCCGGCGACTCGCTGCTGGACGCGGACCTGCTGCTCGCGGCGGACGCGGGTTGGCGCCCGGGACACGGCGAGCTCGCGGACAGCGGCTGGACGGCCCCCGGCGTCACCGCCCTGGCGGAGGTGGGGGTGACGGCGGGGGAGGAGATCGTCCGGCGGTTCCTGGCCGCGGTCTCGGGTGCGGCGGGTGCCCCCGGTCCCGCTGGTCCCGCTGGTCCCGCTGGTGCGGCGGGTGCTACCGGTACCGCCGGTGCCTCCGCCGGTTCCGCGCTCTCCGGTTAGCCGCAGCACCCGCCGCCGCAGCAGCCGCCCCCGCTCGGGGCCTGCTGCGGCGCGCCGCCGGCCGCGCCGGTGACGGCGACGGTGGACAGCAGCTTCACGGTGTCCTGGTGGCCCTGCGGGCAGACGGCGGGGGCGTTGGCCTGGGCCATCGGGCGGCGGAGCTCGAAGGTGGCGCCGCAGGAGCGGCAGCGGAAGTCGTAGCGTGGCATACCGGCAGCGTACCGACCGCGCTCAGTGCTGCTGGCCGAGATCCCCGCGAATCATGCCGATCACCCGCGCCGCGGTGTCCCGCACCGCCGCCAGCTCGGTCAGGAAGTGCCAGTAGTCGGGGTGCCGGCCGGCCGCTTCCAGGGTGGCGACCGCGCGGTCCAGCCGGGCCACCGCCTCGTCCAGCGGGCCGGCGTGCCTCGGGTCCGGCGCGCTGCGTCCGGCCATCGCGAGGCGCTGCGCGTCCCGGGTGGCGAAGCGGGCCCGTTCGACCTCCCGGCTGGGGTCGTGCTGCACCTCGTTCAGCTGCCGCAGCCGGTCGTTCACCGCGAGCACCGAGCCGTCGGCGGTCTCCAGCAGCGCGCGGACCGTGCCGATCGCGGCGGTGGCGTCCGCCCAGCGCTGCTCGTCCCGGGCTCGGGCCGCCTCGGCGAGCTTGCGCTCGGCGGCGTGCCCGGTCTCCGCCACCTGGTCCGGCACCCGCTGGAGGTCCTGCCAGCAGGCGGTGCTGAACCGGCGGCGCAACTCGCTCAGGGCGGGCGGGACCGTCTCGGCCTTGGTCCCCAGCGCCTGGATGCGGGTCCGCAGGCTCGCCACCCGCCGGTCGATCTCCCGCGCCCGCTCCGGCAGCTGCCCGGCGTCGCCGGCGATCGCCTCGGCGCGCTGCTTCACGTCGTCCGCGCGCCGCAGCGTGTCCGCGACCCCGTGCCGGGCCGGTCCCTCGTTCAACCGGCCGAGCTCCGGTGCCAGTTCGGCCAGCCGGGCGGCCAGGTCGTCCGCCCGCAGACCGGCGCCGCGCACCTCGTCCAGCGCGTTGCTGGCCGCCAGCAGCGCGCGCTTGGCCTGCTCGACCGCCGGGGTGACCCGCATCAGCTGCTGCTCGGCGTGCTGGACGGTCGGCTGCAGACGGCGCAGGAAGTCGTTCAGCTCCGCCCGGGCCGAGCCGAGCTGGCCCTTCACGTCCTCCAGCTGCCGCCTGGCCCGCATGGCCGCACCCGCGTCCAGGGCCTCGCTGTCCAGGTTGTGGGCGTCGAGGGCGGCGAGGTAGTTCACGGTGACCTGATCGACCCGGCCGGAGATCGCCGCCAGATCGTCCAGCGCGCGCTGCGCCGTCCGGCCCTCCTCGCCCGCGCGGACGGTCTCCACCGCGAGCTGCACCTCGCGCTGGGTCTCCTCCAGCTCGTAGAACGCCTCCTGGGCCGCCGCCCGGGCCTCCCGGGCCTGCGCCCGCTCGCCCTCGCCACCGCCGCGCCGGCCCCACCAGCCGCCGCTCCCGGCCGACGCCAGCACGACCGCCCCCAGCGCACCCGCGAGCACCACCGGCAACACCAACGCGTCGGCCGCCGCACTCCCCGCCCGACGCCGCCCCCGCCCGCTCCCGCCGGCCACCGCCACTGCGCGCTCCCTGTTCCGACCCGCTGATCCGCCCCCCATTCTCCCCGATCCCCCCGCCGACCCGTCACCCCCTCCCAACCCGTCCGCCCCCCTCCCGGCGCGCCTGCGCCCTCCCACCCACCGCCCCACCGGGCGCCCGGCCCCCACCACCCCCCGGGACCAGGTACCCTAGGCTCTCGTCGTGCGCCCGCCGGGCCGCGGCAGGGGGCGCGTAGCTCAGTGGTAGAGCGCTGCTCTTACAAAGCAGATGTCGGCGGTTCGAAACCGTCCGCGCCCACCCCTCGAACGGCAGAGACACAGGCTGCGGCCCAGGGAGGGAAAAAGTTCCCGCCCCGGGGCCCACTAGGTGCCGCAGGGTCGGGACAGTCTCCAGAAAGTCTCCGCGCCCGGGTTGAACGCCAGGGTA
>NZ_JBHTWX010000168.1:0-10872 GCF_042792155.1 Kitasatospora sp. NPDC056651
GCCTTCTCGGGGGTCTTCGGGGTCGCAACCCGCCGCGGGGGGGGGCGATCCGGCTGGGGGCTCGCCCGCGGGGGCGCCCGGGGCGCCCGGGCGCCGAACATCCGAGCCACTTTCCTCCGCCGGGCCGAGGCCCCGGAACCCCGCCAGGGTTCCGGGGCCTCGGCATGCCCGCGTCCTGGGTGCTCCCATGGCGCTCCACCGAGCCCCGCCGTCCCGGCCGGGTTACGCCGTTACGCCGGTCGGATCGACTACGGCCAGGCGCCGAACGCCCGGGCGGCGGGGGAGGAGGTGGTCGGCCTCGGACCGCGGCGCCCCGCGAGGGCGGCCGCTCCCGGCCCGGGAGCTGCTGGAATCACTCAGCGTCGCCGCTCCACCGGCCGGGCCGGGAGGGCGACACGCCCCAGGACGGGGCAATCCGGCGTGCGGAGGAGCGGATCCCTTGTGATCGTGGGCGGGTGTGATCGTCACACTTCGAACCTCCGTGCTCACAAGGAGCGACGCAATGCGTATTCGCACCACCTTCGCCGCCACCGCCCTCGCCGCGGTGACGGTCCTCGCCGGCGCCGGGACCGCCTCCGCCGGTGGCGCCGAAGCCAACGGGGCCGCCATCGGCTCGCCCGGTGTCCTGTCCGGCAACGTGATCCAGGTCCCGATCAACCTGGAGGCCAACATCTGCGGGAACTCGATCGACATCATCGGGCTCCTCAACCCGGCCTTCGGCAACATCTGCGTCAACGAGTAGCCCAGCGCGCTGGGGCCGTCCGTCGAACCCGACGGGCGGCCCCAGCGCCGTGTCCGCACCCCCGTTCGGGGGTGGTGGCGCGGGGCCGCGGCGGCGAGCATGGTCCCCGTCCCGCACCGCCGCACCCAGGAGCCAGCCCGTGCCGACCACGCCGACCCCGCGCAGCTACGCCTCCGGCACCTCGGACGTCCCGCTGCTCGGCGACACCATCGGGGAGAACCTCGACCGCGCGGTGCGCGCCTTCCCCGAGCACGACGCCCTGGTCGACCGGGCCACCGCCCGCCGCTGGACGTACGCCGGACTCGCCGCCGACGTGGACGCCCTGGCCCTCGGCCTGCTGGCACTCGGGATCGCCAAGGGCGACCGGGTCGGCATCTGGGCCCCCAACTGCGCCGAGTGGACGCTCACCCAGTACGCCACCGCCAAGCTCGGCGCGATCCTGGTCACCGTCAACCCGGCCTACCGCGCCCACGAGCTGGAGTACGTGCTGAACCAGGCCGGCATCCGGCTGCTGGTCGCCGCCGAGAGCTTCAAGACCTCCGACTACGCCGGGATGATCGGCGAAGTCCGGCCCCGCTGCCCCGCGTTGGAGAACGTCCTGCTGCTCGGCAGCCCCGCCTGGGATTCCGTGATCGCCGCCGGCCGGCGGGCCGAAGCCCCCAGCCTCGCCGAATTCGCCGAACGCCAGGCCGAGTTGTCCCCAGACGACCCGATCAACATCCAGTACACCTCCGGGACGACGGGCTTTCCCAAGGGCGCGACGCTCTCGCACCACAACATTCTCAACAACGGTTACTTCGTGGGCGAGTTGCTCGACTACAGCGAGCATGACCGGATCTGCGTCCCGGTGCCCTTCTACCACTGTTTCGGCATGGTGATGGGAAATCTGGCCGCCACCTCGCACGGCGCCTGCATGGTCATTCCGGCCCCCACCTTCGAGCCCGGCGCCACCCTGGCCGCCGTCGCCGCCGAGCGCTGCACCTCGCTGTACGGCGTGCCGACCATGTTCATCGCCGAACTGGCCGACCCGGCCTTCGACAGCTACGACCTCAGCAGCCTGCGCACCGGCATCATGGCCGGCTCGCCCTGCCCGAGCGAGGTGATGAAGGAGGTGATCGGGCGGATGGGCATGACCCAGGTGTCCATCTGCTACGGCATGACCGAGACCTCGCCGGTCTCCACCCAGACCCGGGTCGACGACCCGGTCGAGCGGCGGGTCGCCACGGTCGGCCGGGTCGGCCCGCACCTGGAGGTCAAGGTGGTCGACCCGGCCACCGGCCGTACCGTCCCGCGCGGCGAACCCGGCGAACTGTGCACCCGCGGCTACTCCGTCATGCTCGGCTACTGGGGCGAACCCGAGCGCACCGCCGAGGCCGTCGACGCCGCCCGCTGGATGCACACCGGGGACCTCGCCGTGATGGACGAGTCCGGCTACCTCGCCATCACCGGGCGGATCAAGGACATGGTGATCCGCGGCGGCGAGAACCTCTACCCGCGCGAGATCGAGGAGTTCCTCCACACCCACCCGGACATCCTCGACGTCCAGGTCATCGGCGTCCCCGACACCAAGTACGGCGAGGAGCTGATGGCCTGGATCCGGATGCGGGAGGGCGCCGAGCCGCTCACCGCCGAGGCCGTCCGCACGTACTGCGCCGGCCGGCTCGCCCACTTCAAGATCCCGCGCTACGTGCACGTGGTCGAGGAGTTCCCGATGACGGTCACCGGGAAGATCCGCAAGGTCGAGATGCGGGCCGAGGCCCAGCGGATCCTGGGGTTGTAGGGCCCGCTCCCGGTCTCCGCCCGGGTGAGTCCGGGGAGCGCGGTGGCCCGCCCGGCGGGAGAGTGTGATCATGCCCCTCGACGTCACCGTGGAACGTCTGATCCCCCTTCCGCCCGCGGCGGTCGCCGCCTACGCGATGGACTGGCGCCACGACTCCGAGTGGACCCAGGGCATCCGCACCGCCACCCTCACCCGGGAGGCCGACGCCGGCGGCTTCGGCACGGGCGCCGAGGTCACCCGCACCGCGCGCTTCCTGGGCCTGTCCTTCGGGTACGTGCTGCGCGTGACGCGCCACGACCCGCCGACGGTGCTCGACCTGGTCTCCGTCGCCGGGCCGATGCCCATGCGGGTCACCTACACCTTCGAACCCACCCAGGCCGGCACCTTCGCCCGCATCCGCGTCCGCGGCGGCCTCCGGCCGGCCGCCCCGCTGATGTCCCGCCGGGTGCGCGGCGCGCTGGCCGAGGACCTGCGCGCCCTGGAGCGGCGGCTCACGGGCTGACCACCGCCGTTCCCCTGGCTCCCGACCTCACCTGCCGTTCCCCTCCCTCCGGTAGGGTGCGCCGACACCGCAGCCGGATCGGGAGAGGTACAGGGCATGAGTTCGTCGCCGACAGCGGTCGGGCCGGGGGAGCTGCGGCGACACCTGGGGGTGTTCGACGCCGTGGTGATCGGGCTGGGCTCGATGATCGGCGCCGGCGTCTTCGCCGCCCTCGCGCCCGCCGCCGGAGCCGCCGGGTCCGGGCTGCTGATCGGCCTGGCGCTGGCCGGCGTGGTGGCGTACTGCAACGCGACCTCCTCGGCCCGGCTGGCCGCCCGGTACCCGCAGTCCGGCGGCACCTACGTCTACGGCCGTGAGCGGCTCGGCGACTTCTGGGGCTACCTGGCCGGCTGGGGCTTCGTCGTCGGCAAGACCGCCTCCTGCGCCGCCATGGCGCTCACCGTCGGCTCCTACGTCTGGCCCGACCAGGCGCACGCCGTCGCCGTCGCGGCCGTGGTGGCGCTGACCGCCGTCAACTACGCCGGCGTGCAGAAGGCCGCCTGGCTGACCAGGGCGATCGTCGCGGTCGTCCTCGCGGTGCTCGCCGCCGTGGTCACCGCCTGCCTGGCCGGCGGCGAAGCCGACACCGGCCACTGGGCCGTCGGTACGGACGCCGGCCTCCCCGGCATCCTCCAGGCCGCCGGTCTGCTGTTCTTCGCCTTCGCCGGGTACGCCCGGATCGCCACCCTCGGCGAGGAGGTCCGCGACCCGCGGCGCACCATCCCCCGCGCCATCCCGCTCGCCCTGGGCATCGCCCTGGTCGTCTACGCCGCCGTCGCGCTCGCCGTCCTGGCCGTCCTCGGCCCCGACCGCCTCGCCCACACCGCCGCGCCCCTGGCCGACGCCGTCCGGGCCGCCGGCGCACCGGGACTCGCCCCGGTGGTACGGGCCGGAGCGGCGGTCGCCGCCCTCGGCTCGCTGCTCGCCCTGATCCTCGGCGTCTCCCGCACCACCCTGGCGATGGCCCGCGACCGCCACCTGCCGCACCCCCTGGCCGCCGTCCACCCCCGCTTCGGCGTCCCGCACCGCGCCGAACTGGCCGTCGGCGCGGTGGTCGCCCTCGCCGCCGCCTTCGCCGACGTCCGCGGCGCGATCGGCTTCTCCTCCTTCGGCGTCCTCGCCTACTACGCCGTCGCCAACGCCGCCGCCTGGACCCTCACCCCCGCCGAGGGCCGCCCCCCGCGCGCCGTCCCCCTCCTCGGCACCGCCGGCTGCCTCACCCTCGCCTTCGCCCTCCCCGCCGCCTCCGTCCTCTGGGGCGCCGCCGTCCTCGCCCTCGGCGCCGCCGCCTACCTCGCCCGCAAGTCCCTCACCCGCCGCGCCTGACCTCCCCGGGAACGCCGACGGCCGGCGAGGGCTGGTGCCCTTCGCCGGCCGTCGGGGTTCGTGGCGGCTCAGTACCGTGCGCCCCACTCCTGGTCGGTGGAGACGATCTCGCGGCCGAGCGGCATCAGCGAGATCGGGATCATCTTGAGGTTGGCCCAGCCGAAGGGGATGCCGATGACCGACAGGAACAGCGGGATGCTGGTGAGCAGGTGCCCGATCGCCAGCCACCAGCCGGCGAAGATCAGCCAGATGACGTTGCCGACGCAGGACGCCGGTCCGGCGTCCGGCCGTTCGACGGCGGTGCGGCCGAACGGCCACAGTATGAAGCCGGCGATCCGGAACGACGCGATGCCGAACGGGATCGTCACGATGAGGACGCAGCAGATGATTCCGGCGAGCGTGTAGGCAAGCGCCATCCAAATGCCGCAGAACAGCAACCAGATGACGTTGAGGACGAACTTTATTGCCTTCATGGCCGGTACCTTCTCATGATTCGTGGCCTTGCACCTACGACCGAGCCATGCCCGCGCATGACGGCCTCCATACCCCTTAGGGGGCGAATCTCAGGGGCCGTTCCGGGACGTCCCCCAGAGGTGCGGAGCAGTGGGGGGAGGGAGGTCAGGCCGCGGTGTCCAGGCGGTGGCGCTGGTCGTCGTCGAGGGTGAGGTCCAGTGCGGCGAGGCTCTCGTCCAGTTGGGCGACGGAGCTGACGCCGATGATCGGGACGGTCGGGACGGGGTGGCCGAGCAGCCAGGCCAGGACCACCTGGTTGGCGGTGGCGCCGGTCTCCTCGGCGACCTCGGACAGCGCGGTCAGCCGGGCCTTGGCCGCTGGCCACTGGTACTGCTCGGGGAGCGGGCGGTCGGGGCGGGAGTAGGAGCCGCCGAGGAGCGGGGAGTAGGCGATCAGGGTCATCGAAGGCTGCTGGGCGAGGTGGGAGAGCAGGGCCTCGTCGGCGTGGCGCTGGATGCCGAAGTCGGCGTCGGGCCGGGGGCGGAGGTAGCTGTGGCGCTGCTGGACGCACCGGTAGCCGGGCCAGCCGCGGCCGGTGGCGAGGTCGTTGGCCGCGGCGAGGTCGGCGGCGGTGTGATTGCTGCACCCAAGGGCGGTGACCTTGCCGTCGGCCACCAGGTCGGCGAACGCGCCCATGGTCTCCTCGACGGGCGTGGCCGGGTCGGCCACATGGGCGTAGTAGAGGTCGACGCGGTCGGTGCCCAGACGGCGCAGGCTGCCCTCGGCGGCCTCGCGCAGGGTGCGGGCGGAGAGGCCCTCTTTGTGTTCGGGGAAGGGGAGCCCGGGCACCGGGCGGGCGCCGGCCTTGGTGGCGAGCACCAGGTCGTCGCGGTTGCCGCGCCGGGCGAGCCAGCGGCCGAGCAGCTCCTCACTCTCGTGGCCGTTCGCGCCGGGCGCCCAGAAGGCGTAGTTGTTCGCGGTGTCGATGAACGTCCCGCCGGCTTCGGTGTAGCGGTCGAGGATCGCCGTCGCGGTCTCCTCGTCGACGGTGGTGCCGAAGGTCATCGCGCCGAGGCAGAGCGCGCTCGCCGACGGTCCGTCAACGCCGATGCTGCGATGGTGCATCAGTCTTCCCTCCAGGGGTCGGTGGTGGCGCCGGTCGTGACCGGGCCACCGGAATCATGACCCATCGCGCGGCGGCGGCTTCCGGAGCGGGCGGTTCGGTGACCGCCTCCTGACCGTCCGGTGCGGTGTGTGGCGTAAGGTCGGGATACCCTGCGGGGGTAGGTGAGCACGACGCGGACGGGAGGCGGAGGATGGCACGGTTGCCGCGCCTGCTGCTGCTCGCCGCGCTGCTGCTCGGCATCGTGACGATGCACACGCTCGGTCATCCGGGCGGCGGGCACGAGGCCGCCGGGGCGCACGCCTCCGCGATGCGCCAGGTGGGCGCTCTCCACCACGTCGCGCACGCCGGCACGCGCGAGCACGCCGCTTCCGGCGCTTCCGCCGCCTCCGCCGTCGATCCTGCCGCCCCCGGCGGCATGGACCCGATGACGGTCTGCCTCGCCGTCCTGGCCGGCTGGACCCTGGTGCTCCTCCTCGCGGGCCCGCTGCTGCGCCGCAGCGGTGACGCCGCGGCCGACGTACGGGCCCGGCTGTTGCGGGCCGTTCGCGCGCTGCCCCCGCCCGGGGGCGGGCGAATACTCCTCACCCGGCTTTCGGTGCTGCGTCAGTAGGCGCGCGCCCGTCGTCCCGTGCCCGCGCCCAACCGGGAGCGCCCGCGCGCACATCCGCGCGCCCGCTCGCACCCCGAAGCGCCCGCACCCTGAGCGCTCGCACCCCGAAGCGCCCGCGCACGGAACGGCAGACGCGACGTCCCGCACACCCACACACCGCACGAGGTGCACTCCGTCATGCGCACACCCACCCGCCGTACCGTCCTCGGCTCCGCGCTCGCCGCCGCCGGAACCGGTCTGCTCACCGCCTGCTCCTCCGGCTCGATGAAGGGCATGGACCACGGGTCCATGGACCGCGGACCGGCGAGCGGCACCGGCAGTCCGGCCGCCGCCCCGGCCGGCTACCTCACCCCGAACGGCCCCGAGGTCGCCGCCGCCGAGGCCAGGCGCAACCCCGGCCCGGAGCGCAAGGTCGCGCTCACCGCCACCGAGACCACCCTCGACCTCGGCGGCCGCACCGTCCGCAGCTGGGCGTACGGCGACCGCCTGCCCGGCCAGGAGGTGCGGGCCACCGTCGGCGACACGCTCGCCGTCACCCTCGCCAACCACCTCCCGCAGCCCACCTCGCTGCACTGGCACGGCCTCGCGCTGCGCAACGACATGGACGGCGTGCCGGGCCTGACCCAGGCCGACGTCAAGCCCGGCGCGTCTTTCGAGTACCGCTTCGCGCTCAGCCACCCGGGCACCTACTGGTTCCACCCGCACTCCGGCGTCCAGCAGGACCGGGGCCTGTACGCCCCGCTGATCGTCGAGGACCCCAAGGAGCCGCTGGCTTACGACAAGGAGTGGGTCGTCGTCCTGGACGACTGGGTGGACGGGATCGACGGCAGCACCCCGGACGCGGTGCTCGCCGAACTCGCCAAGGGCATGGGCGGGATGGGCGGCATGGGCGGGATGGACCACTCGGGGGGCTCCGGGCACGACATGTCGTCCATGCCGGGCCACGACATGTCCGGGATGCCCGGTAGGGGGAGCGCTCCGGGCGGAGGCGGCCCGAGCCGGATGCTGATGGGCGCTCAGAGCCCGCTGCTGGGCGGCGACGCGGGCGATGTCGCGTACCCGTTCCACCTGGTCAACGGCAAACTCGCCGCCGCCCCCGAGACCTTCACCGCCAAGCCCGGCGACCGGATCCGCATCCGGCTGGTCAACGCGGGCGGTGACACCGCCTACCGGGTCGCGCTCGGCGGCCACGAGCTGACCGTCACCCACACCGACGGCTTCCCGGTCGAACCGGCCACCACCCAGGCGCTGTTGCTCGGCATGGGCGAGCGCTACGACGTGCTGGTCACCGCCAAGGACGGCGTCTTCCCGCTGACCGCGCTGGCCGAGGGCAAGAACGCCACCGCGCTGGCCGTGCTGCGCACCGGCGGCGGCGCCGCGCCCGACGCGTCGGTGCGTCCGGCCGAACTGGACGGCAGGCTGCTCACCGCCGGACAGCTCAAGGCCGATCCGGGCGTCCGGCTGCCCGCCAAGGCGCCGGACCGCACGGTGAAGCTGGAGCTCACCGGCGGGATGGCGAAGGCGGACTGGGCGTTCAACGGCCGCGCGTACGACCCGGCGCAGCGCTACCCGGTGGCGGCGGGCGAGCGGGTGCGGCTGGAGTTCCGCAACAGCACCGCCATGTGGCACCCCGTCCACCTGCACGGCCACAGCTTCGCGCTGCCCGGCGACGGCCCGCGCAAGGACACCGCGATCGTGCTGCCGGGCACGACTCTGGCCGTCGACTTCGACGCCGACAACCCGGGCCTGTGGATGGTGCACTGCCACAACGTCTACCACGCGGAGACCGGCATGATGACCGTCCTCGGCTACCAGGCCTGACCCCCGGCTCCCCCCCCGAGCGAAAGTTCCGGGTATTCCATCTCGGACGGAGCCCCCGGGGGAACCCCGGGAGACCTTCGGCAGGACCCCGGGCCGCACCACCGGCCCGGGGTCCTGCCGCCCCCGGCACCCGACGCCCCGCACCGTGCCACCTGCGCCGTGCCACCTGCGCCGTGCCACCCGCGCCGTGCATCCGCGCCGTGCATCCGCGCCGTGCATCCGCGCCGTGTCACCTGCGCCGTGCCACCCGCGCCGACCTGCGCGGCAATGACGTTTTCTTAACGCGGGCCGGTAGCGGATTCTTAACGCCCGTCGCATAGCCTGTCGCACTGCCGTCGCCCGACGGCGTTTTTACGGGGTCTTTAAACAAGAGGTGCAAGGTGGTTTCGTCGGGTTCGACGGAGACGGCGGAGGCGGACGCGCCGTCGGCACGAATACGCCTCCGTAGCTGGCTGCTGGAGGACGTGACCGCGGCGAAGCCCGCGCAGCAGCCGGCGGCAGGGGGCGCCTCGGAGGACGCCGCGCGGACGCCGTCCGAGGGCACGGCGGCGTCGGGGGACGCGGCCGCGCACGGCGCCCACGCCGGCCAGCGCTGGTGGCGGGTGATGTGCCTGACCGGCCTGGACTACTTCTCGACGCTCGGCTACCAGCCGGGCATCGCGGCCCTCGCGGCGGGTGTGCTGTCGCCGATCGCCACCATCGTGCTGGTGGTGGTCACCCTGCTGGGCGCGCTGCCGGTCTACCGGCGGGTGGCCAAGGAGAGCCCGCGCGGTGAGGGCTCGATCGCGATGCTGGAGCGGCTGCTGTCGTTCTGGAAGGGCAAGCTGTTCGTCCTCGCCCTGCTCGGCTTCGCGGCCACGGACTTCCTGATCACCATCACGCTGTCCGCCGCCGACGCGAGCGCGCACCTGGTGGAGAACCCGCACCTGACGAGCTTCCTCGGCGGCAAGCAGGTGCTGATCACGTTGGTCCTGGTGGCGCTGCTCGGCGCCGTCTTCCTCAAGGGCTTCAGCGAGGCGATCGGCCTGGCCGTCGTGCTGGTGGGGGTCTACCTGGCGCTCAACGTGGTCGTGGTGGCGGTGGGCCTCTGGAAGATCATCGAGGCGCCGCACGTGGTCACCGACTGGACGGACGCGCTGACCGCCCAGCACGGCAACCCGATCCTGATGGTCGGCGTGGCGCTGGTGACCTTCCCGAAGCTGGCGCTGGGCCTGTCCGGTTTCGAGACCGGCGTCGCCGTGATGCCGCACATCAAGGGCGACCCGACCGACACCGAGGCCGACCCGGCCGGCCGGATCCGCGGTGCCCGCAAGCTGCTGACCACGTCCGCCGTGATCATGAGCTGCTTCCTGATCGCCACCAGCTTCATCACCACGCTGCTCATCCCGGCCGACCAGTTCAAGTCCGGCGGCTCCGCCAACGGCCGCGCCCTGGCGTACCTGGCGCACGAGTACCTGGGCGGCGCCTTCGGCAGCGTCTACGACCTCTCCACCATCGCGATCCTCTGGTTCGCCGGCGCCTCCGCGATGGCGGGCATGCTCAACCTGCTGCCCCGCTACCTGCCGCGCTACGGCATGGCCCCGCACTGGGCGCGCGCCGTGCGGCCGATGGTGATCGTGCTGACTCTGATCGGCTTCCTGGTCACCTGGATCTTCGACGCCGACGTGGACGCCCAGGGCGGCGCCTACGCGACCGGCGTGCTGGTGCTGATCAGCTCCGCCGCCATCGCGGTGACCATCGCCGCCTACCGCAAGCACGAACGCGGCTGGACCATCGCCTTCGCGGTGATCTCGGCGATCTTCCTCTACACCACCGTGCTGAACGTGATGGAGCGGCCGGACGGCCTGAAGATCGGCGCCTGCTTCATCGCCGGCATCATCCTGGTCTCGCTGCTCTCCCGGCTGCGCCGCGCCTTCGAGCTGCGCGTCACCAATGTGGCGCTGGACGATGTGGCGGAACGTTTCATCCGGGACTACGCGCACCGCCCGCTGCGGCTGATCGCCAACGAGCCGAACCACCGCGACGTCGCCGAGTACCGCGACAAGATCCGCCAGATCCGCGCCGACAACGACATCCCCGGCGAGGACGACCTGGTCTTCGTCGAGGTGACCGTCCGCGACGCCTCCGACTTCGAGGCCGAGCTGACGGTGCGCGGCGAGGTGCTGCACGGCCGCTACCGGGTGCTCACCCTGGAGAGCTCCAGCATCCCGAACGCGCTCGCCGCACTGGCGCTGAACATCCGGGACCGCACCGGGCAGCAGCCGCACCTCTACTTCGAGTGGACCGAGGGCAGCCCGTTCGCCCAGTTCCTGCGGTTCTTCCTGTTCGGGCAGGGCGAGGTGGCGCCCGTCACCCGCGAGGTGCTGCGCGAGGCCGAGCCGGACCGCGCCCGCCGCCCGCGGGTCCACGTCGGCTGACCTCCGGGCCGTTCACTCCGCCCGCGGCCCCGACGGCCCGTCCGCTCTACGAGAGC
>NZ_JBHTWX010000169.1:0-10619 GCF_042792155.1 Kitasatospora sp. NPDC056651
ACTGCGCGGTGGGGGGGGGGGCCGCGGCGCTGCTGGTGTTCGGGGGCGTGTTGGGGCACGTTGGCTATTTGGGGGTTACCCCCGGGTATCGGGTGGGAACGCCCCTTTCGTGCGTGCGGGGCCGGTCAGGCCTGGCGCTCGACGCGGAGCCGTTCGAAGAAGCGCAGGTGTTCCAGGTGGTCGACGGAGCCGGGGTTGACGGCCTGCTCCAGCGGGGTGCCGGAGAGGATGCGCTTGACCGGGACCTCGATCCGCTTGCCGGTGAGGGTGTGCGGGAGGCCGCGGACGGCGATGACCTCGTCGGGGACGTGCCGCGGGGAGAGCTCGGTGCGCAGCGAGGTGCGGATGCGGGCGATGAGGTCGTCGTTCAGTTCGGCGCCGGGGGCGAGGACGACGAACAGCGGCATCCAGTAGCCGCCGTCGGGCTCCTCCAGGCCGATGACCAGGGACTCGGCGATCTCGGGCAGGCGCTCGACCACCTCGTAGATGTCCGAGGAGCCCATCCGGACGCCCTGGCGGTTGAGGGTGGAGTCGGAGCGGCCGTGGATGACGACGGTGCCGCGGGAGGTGACGGTGATCCAGTCGCCGTGGCGCCAGATACCGGGGTAGGTGTCGAAGTAGCTGTCGTGGTACCGGGTGCCGTCGGGATCGTTCCAGAAGCCGGTGGGCATCGACGGGATGGGCTTGGTGACGACGAGTTCGCCGACGGCGTCGGTGTGCGGGTGGCCCTGGACGTCCCAGGACTCGACCGCGGCGCCGAGGCAGGGGGCCTGGATCTCGCCGAGGTGGACCGGGAGGGTGGGGACGCCGCCGACGAAGCAGGAGCAGACGTCGGTGCCGCCGCTGACCGAGGCGAGCCAGACGTCCTGCTTGACCTCGTCGTAGATCCAGCGGAAGCCGTCCGGCGGGAGCGGGGAGCCGGTGGTGCCGATGCAGCGGACGGCGGAGAGGTCGAGGTCGCGGCCGGGGTGCAGCCCGGCCTTGCGGCTGGCGATGACGTACGCGGCGGAGGTGCCGAGGACGGTGGCGCCGGTGCGGGCGGCCACGGACCAGAGGGCGCCGGTGTCGGGGTGGCCGGGGCTGCCGTCGTAGGTGACGATCGTGGACCCGACGAGGAGGCCGGCCAGCAGGAAGTTCCACATCATCCAGCCGGTGGAGGTGTACCAGAGGAAACGGTCCTGCGGGCCGAGGTCGAGGTGGAGGCCGGCCTGCTTGAGGTGTTCGAGCAGGATGCCGCCCTGGCTCTGGACGATGGCCTTGGGCAGGCCGGTGGTCCCGGAGGAGTAGAGGACCCAGAGCGGGTGGTCGAAGGGGACCGCCTCGAAGACCGGTTCGATGTCGTCGGCGACCAGGTCGTCCCAGGTCAGGGCGCCCTCGGGGGCGGGGGCGCCGAGCAGCGGGACGTGCACGACGGTGTGCAGGCCGGGCAGTTCACGGCACAGTTCGGCGACGACCTCGGTGCGGTCGTGGTCCTTGCCGCCGTAGTGGTAGCCGTCGATCGCGAAGAGGACGGCGGGTTCGATCTGCTGGAGGCGGTCGAGGACGCTGCGGGCGCCGAAGTCGGGGGCGCAGCTGGTCCAGACCGCGCCGACGGCGGCGGTGGCGAGCAGGGCGACGGCGGCCTGCGGGATGTTGGGCAGGTAGGCGCCGACCCGGTCGCCGGGGCCGATGCCGCGGGCGCGCAGGGCGGCGGCCAGCGAGCCGACCTGGCGGCGCAGTTCGGCCCAGGTGAGGACGACGGGCTGCTCGGTGGTCTCGTCGAGGTGGAGGATCGCGGGGTGGTCGGCGTTGGCCGGGGCCACCCCCGCGCGCAGGGCGTGCTCGGCGTAGTTGAGGCGGGCGCCCGGGAACCAGCGGGCGCCGGGCATCGCCGGGTCGGCGAGGACGGCTTCGGGGGCCTGGGTGAAGCGGACGTCGAACCACTGGGTGATCGCGGTCCAGAACCGGTCGAGGTCCTCGGTGGACCAGGCGTGCAGGTCCGCGTAGCGCTCGGCGGCCTGCCGGTCGTCGGCGGCCGGGGCGAGCGGCGCGGCCGGGGCGCCGTGGTGCTCGGCGGCCCAGGCCTGGAAGGCCACCAGGGTGGTGGCGGCGGCGCGAGCGGGGTTGGGGCGCCAGAGCGGCTGGTCCTGCGGTGGGGTGCTCACGGTGGTGGTCTCCCGGCCGGTGGTGGGGACGGGAGGGCTCATGGCAGACCCGTCCGGTTGGGCTGTCGGTGCAGACCATGCCATGTGATCGGCCGCCGCGCCAGGGTCCGCCGAGAGGAAGCCCGGAGGTCAGCGGGGGGTGAACTCGCCGCTGAACCAGCGGCGCAGGACGCCGTTGTGGAAGTCCCAGACGAGGGCGGTTTCGGCGGTCGCGAGCAGCCAGCCCTCGGTCTCGTCGGTGGGGAGCGAGGGCGGGAGGTCGGCGAGCGGGCGGGCGGGGAGCAGCCCGCAGAGCATGACGAAGCGGCCGTCGGGGTCGGAGGCGGTGTGGATCAGGGTGACCTCGGCCGGGTCGGCCACGATGCCCGTCTCCTCGTGGAGTTCGCGCACGCAGGCCTGCTGCCAGCTCTCGCCGAAGTCCATGTAGCCGCCGGGGAAGGCGAGTTCGCCGTAGCCGGGTTCGATGGTGCGGCGGATGACGACCAGGGCCGGGTCGGCGTCGGGGCGGGTGACGGGCAGGACGGTGACCGCGACGGGCAGCGGGTTGCGGTAGCTGATCTCGGCGCAGCCGGGGCAGGTGCGGGGCCAGGCCCGCGTGCCGGGCGGGTACGGGGTGCCGCAGAAGTGGCAGTGGGAGTGCGGCCGGTGGCCGGTTCCGGGCGCGGCGCCGACGGTCGTCGCTTCGTCAGTGGTCATGGCCGGATGGTAGCCCGGTGGGTCGGCGGTGTTGCCGGGGCTGCCGGGGATCAGGGGGACTCGGTGCCGTCGGCGGTGTCGTCCCGGGTGGGGCGGAGCAGCGCGGGGTGCAGCACGCAGGCGCCGCCGGCGTGGTACGTGCGGGCTCGGGGGCCGCCGCGGGCGCCGCCGCGTTCGGTGGTGGTGCCGGTGCTCTCGACGAAGCCGGGCACGGAGAGCACCTTGCGGTGGAAGTTGCCGGGGTGGAGCTTCTCGTCCCAGACGGCCTCGTAGACGGCGCGGAGGTCGGGGATGGTGAAGTCGTACGGCAGGAAGGCGGTCGCCAGCGGGCTGTACTCGAACTTGGCGCGCACCCGGTCGAGGCCGTCGGCGAGGATGCGGGCGTGGTCGAAGGCCAGCGTGAGCGGGCCGGGGCCGGTGCTCCCGCCGACGCCACCCCCGTGGGTGTCGGCGGGAGCACCAGCGGCTCGGGACCGGCCGTGGGGCCGGAGGTCCAGGTCGGAGACGGGGTGCCAGACGGCGGCCGCGGCGTCCGTGCCGGCCTGGGGATCGGGCAGGTCCGGGGCGAAGGCGAGGTAGGCGACGGAGACCACGTGCATCCGCGGGTCCCGCTCGGGGGCGCCGTAGGTGCCGAGCTGTTCGAGGTGGAGGCGGCAGAGCCTGGCCTCGGAGGCGCCGTGCAGGCCCGTCTCCTCGGCGAGTTCACGGGCGGCGGCCTCGTCGAGGCCCTCCTCGCCGGCCCGCAGGAATCCGCCGGGCAGCGCCCAGCAGCCCTGGTGGGGCGGGGCGCCGCGCTCGACGAGCAGGACGTGCAGGCTGCCCTCGCGCAACGTCAGGGCGACCACGTCCACGGTGACGGCGATCGGGGCGTAGGCGCGCGGGTCGTACGCGGCGAGCCACTCCTGCTCGGCCTGGGGCCCGGTGGGGGGCGGCTGGCCGTCCGCTGCCATCGCCGGGCTCCTTTCCGTGCCGGCCGGTGCGAGGGTGGTGGTTCTCGCCGGTGCTGTTCGTCTCGGGCGCCGTCCTTCTCGGGCTGAGCACAACGTAGCGACTGCTTTCCCGAGCGGCAAATGGTTTTCCCCTCGGGTGAAGGCGCCCACCTTCTAGGCTGTGACCAGGAACTCTGCCAGAGGAGGCGGCCATGCCCACCACTCCCCCGCCGGACTTCGCCGCCGCGTTGGCCGCCGGTCCGCTGGTGCTCGACGGCGGGATGTCGAACCAGTTGGCGGCCGCCGGGCACGACCTGTCGGACGGGCTGTGGTCGGCGCGGCTGCTCGCGGACGACCCGCGGGCGGTGGCGGCGGCGCACCGGGCGTACTTCGCGGCCGGCGCGGACGTCGCGATAACGGCGAGCTACCAGGCGAGCTTCGAGGGCTTCGCCCGTCGCGGGGTCGGCCGGGCGCAGGCCGCCCGGCTGCTGGCGAGCAGCGTGGAGCTGGCCCGGGAGGCGGCGCGGACCGAGCCGGGCGGGCGGCGGCGCTGGGTGGCGGCCTCGGTGGGACCGTACGGGGCGGTGCTGGCGGACGGGTCGGAGTACCGGGGCCGGTACGGGCTGAGCGTCGCGGAGCTGGCGGCCTTCCACCGGCCGCGGCTGGAGGTGCTGGCGGCGGCCCGGCCGGACGTGCTGGCGCTGGAGACGGTGCCGGACGCGGACGAGGCGCGGGCGCTGCTGGAGCTCGTGCGCGGGCTGGGGGTGCCGGCCTGGCTGTCGTACAGCGTCGAGGGCGACCGGACCAGGGCCGGGCAGCCGCTGGCGGAGGCGTTCGCGCTGGCGGCCGGGGTGGACGAGGTGGTCGCGGTGGGCGTCAACTGCTGTACGCCGCAGGACGCGGACCGGGCGGTGGCGGTGGCCGCCGAGGTGACCGGGAAGCCGGTGGTGGTCTACCCGAACAGCGGGGAGCGCTGGGACGCCGGCCGTCGGGGCTGGCGCGGGGAGCCGACCTTCCGTTCGGCCCGGGTGGGCGGCTGGCTCGCGGACGGGGCGCGGCTGGTGGGAGGCTGCTGCCGGGTCGGGACGGACGGGATCGCCGCGCTGGCGGCGGAGGTGGCGGTGCTGCGGGCGCACCCCGTGGGCTGACGGCACGCGGACGCGGTGATCGCCGGGATCCGGGCGGGTTACCCCGGGGGGAATGTGCGCGGAGTCGGGGCGGCCTGGCAGACTCGTCCCGTCACCACTGCGGTCGACAATGTCGACCGCCTGTCAGCGCGGAGGTACCCCATGCCCGGCCCGATCCAGTCGCTTTCCCGGGCCGCCGCGATCATGCGCCTGCTGGCCGGCGGTGAACGCCGTCTGGGGTTGTCCGAGGTCGCCACGGCACTGGACCTCGCCAAGGGCACCGCGCACGGCATCCTGCGCACGCTCCAGCAGGAGGGGTTCGTCGAGCAGGACCCGGAGAGCGGCAAGTACCAGCTGGGCGCCGAGCTGCTGCGGCTCGGCCAGAGCTACCTGGACGTGCACGAGCTGCGGGCGCGGGCGCTGGTGTGGGCGGACGACCTGGCCCGGGCGGCCGGCGAGACGGTCTACCTGGGAGTGCTGCACCAGCAGGGCGTGCTGGTGGTGCACCACGTGTTCCGGCCGGACGACACCCGGCAAGTGCTGGAGGTGGGCTCGATGCAGCCGCTGCACAGCACCGCGCTGGGCAAGGTGCTGGTGGCCTACGACCCGGTCGCTCGCGGGGAGTTGGGCGACGGGCCGTACGAGTCGTACACCCTGCGGACGCTGACCGGGGCGGGCGACGTGGACGCCGAGTGCGCGCTGATCCGGGAGCGCGGCTGGGCGGACTCGATCGAGGAGACCTGGGAGGGCGTGGCCTCGATCGGCGCGCTGATCCAGGACCGGCGGCGCAACCCGGTGGGTGCGGTGTGCGTCAGCGGGGCGGTGGAGCGGGTCTGCGAGGACGGCTTCGTGAAGCCCTCGCTGGTGGCCTCGGTGCGCAGCGCGGCGCGGGCGATCTCCCGCGACCTGGGCGCCGGGCGGTTCTGAGCGGGACCGCCGGAGAGGCGGTCGATTCGTCACGCAGAGGCGCGGACGGGCTGGAGGCCTGTCCGCGCCTCTGGCGTTTTGTCCTATTTCCGGACACTCCGCTCGGTAACGTCGACGGACCGCCCGAGGTGAGGGTCACAGGTCCGTAACCCCGCCTTGACGTGGGGGCGACCTGGGGAGGAAGCTTCCGCATGGCGGTCGACATTGTCGAACGATGGCCGGAGAGATCACTCCCACAGTGCGCTCACCCGCACAACGATCGACCGGCCGTCTGCCCCCACCTACCCTCCGGGCCATATGGACAAGGGAGTCTTTGTGTCCGCGTTCTCCAACGGCGACGTCTTCGTCGGCGAAACCCTCGGCACCGCCGCCCTGATACTTCTCGGCGGCGGCGTCTGCGCCGCCGTGACCCTCAAGAAGTCGAAGGCCGTCAACGCCGGCTGGCTGGCGATCACCTTCGGCTGGGGCTTCGCGGTCCTCATCGCCGCCTACATGTCGGCTCCGAAGTCCGGAGCGCACCTCAACCCGGCCGTCACCATCGCGCTCGCCGTCAAGAGCGGCGAGTGGAGCCAGGTACCGCTCTACCTCGGCTCCCAGCTGCTCGGCGCGATCATCGGCGCGGTGCTGGTCTGGGCCGCCTACCTGGGCCAGTTCAACGAGAACAAGGAACCCACCCTCGGCATCTTCTCGACCGGCCCCGAGATCCGGAACCCGGTCCAGAACGTGCTCACCGAGGTCATCGGCACCTTCGTGCTCTGCTTCGCGATCCTCACCATCGGCACCAACTCCGGCCTCTCCCAGTCGGGCACCGGCACCCTGATGGTCGCCTTCACCGTCGTCGGCATCGGCCTCTCGCTGGGCGGCCCCACCGGCTACGCCATCAACCCGGCCCGCGACCTCGGCCCGCGCATCGCGCACGCCCTGCTGCCGATCCCCAACAAGGGCACCTCCGACTGGTCGTACGCCTGGGTGCCGGTCGTCGGCCCGATCCTGGGCGGCCTGGCCGCCGGCGGCCTCTACAACGCCATCTTCTAAAGGACGGGTTCGACCCCGCCGAGCACGGGGACTGACCGATCGAGCGCGTCAGGCCCACCCACCCCGTAATCCCCGAACCCGAGCCGAGGACCCTCCCCATGACCTCCACCGGTAACTACATCGCCGCGATCGACCAGGGCACCACCTCCAGCCGCTGCATCATCTTCGGCGCCGACGGCCGGATCGTCGCCGTCGACCAGCAGGAGCACCGGCAGATCTTCCCCCAGCCCGGCTACGTCGAGCACGACGCCGCCGAGATCTGGACCCGGGTGCAGTCGGTCGTCCGCGGCGCGCTGGAGAAGGCCGGCCTCACCAAGGACGACATCCGCGCGATCGGCATCACCAACCAGCGCGAGACCACCGTCCTGTGGGACAAGAACACCGGTGAGCCGGTGCACAACGCGCTGGTGTGGCAGGACACCCGCACCGAGGGGCTCTGCCGCGAGCTGGGCCGCAACGTCGGCCAGGACCGCTTCCGCCGCGAGACCGGGCTCCCGCTGGCCAGCTACTTCGCCGGGCCGAAGATCCGCTGGCTGCTGGACAACGTCGAGGGCCTGCGCGAGCGCGCCGAGGCCGGCGACATCCTCTTCGGCACCATGGACACCTGGGTGATCTGGAACCTCACCGGCGGTGTCGACGGCGGCAAGCACGTCACGGACGTGACCAACGCCAGCCGCACCATGCTGATGAACCTGCACACCCTCCAGTGGGACGAGAAGATCGCCGAGTCGATGGACGTGCCGATGGCCGTCCTGCCGGAGATCCGCTCCTCCGCCGAGGTGTACGGCGAGGCCGTCGGCGACCTGGCCGGCGTCCCGGTCGCCGCCGCGCTCGGCGACCAGCAGGCCGCGCTGTTCGGCCAGACCTGCTTCGACGAGGGCGAGGCCAAGTCCACCTACGGCACCGGCACCTTCCTGCTGCTGAACACCGGCGAGAAGATCGTCAACTCGTACCACGGGCTGCTGACCACCGTCGGCTACCGGATCGGCGACCAGGCCCCGGTGTACGCGCTGGAGGGCTCGATCGCCGTCACCGGCTCGCTCGTCCAGTGGCTGCGCGACCAGCTCGGCATCATCTCCACCGCCGCCGAGATCGAGACCCTCGCCAACACCGTCGAGGACAACGGCGGCGCCTACTTCGTCCCGGCCTTCTCCGGCCTGTTCGCCCCGTACTGGCGCTCCGACGCCCGCGGTGTGATCGCCGGTCTGACCCGGTACGTCACCAAGGGCCACCTGGCCCGGGCCGTCCTGGAGGCCACCGCCTGGCAGACCCGCGAGGTCGTCGACGCCATGCAGAAGGACTCCGGGGTCGAGCTCACCGCCCTCAAGGTCGACGGCGGCATGACCAGCAACAACCTGCTCATGCAGAACATCGCCGACGTCCTGGACGCCCCGGTCGAGCGCCCGTACGTGGCCGAGACCACCGCCCTCGGCGCCGCCTACGCGGCCGGACTCGCCGTCGGCTTCTGGAGCGACCTCGACACCCTGCGGGCCAACTGGCACCGCGCCGCCGAGTGGACCCCGCGCATGGACGAGGCCACCCGGGAGCGCGAGTACAAGAAGTGGCTCAAGGCCGTGGAGCGCACCATGGGCTGGGTGGAGGAGGAAGAGAACAACTGACCGACAAGCCGGTCGGGGCCCCGCGCCCCGGCCGGCCGCCCGCTGTTCCGGCACCGGGCGCACCCGTGTTTCACCGGCCCGCCGCACCGGGCCGACCGGTCTCTCCCGCAGAGGCCGCACCGCACCCGAGAGGAGTAACGGCGCCGCCCGACCCGCGCGCCGTACACAACCACCATGGCAACCATCCCGACCCTGGGCGCCGAGCGCACCGCCGGCCGCACCGCCTCCCGCGCCGAGACCCGTGAACTGCTCGGCAAGGCCACCTACGACCTGCTGGTGATCGGGGGCGGCATCCTCGGCACCGCCGTCGCCTGGACCGCGTCCCAGGCCGGCCTGAAGGTCGCCATGGTCGACGCCGGCGACTTCGCCGGCGCCACCTCCAGTGCCTCCTCCAAGCTCGTCCACGGCGGTCTGCGCTACCTCCAGACCGGCGCGGTCAAGCTGGTCGCGGAGAACCACAAGGAGCGCCGCGCGCTCTCCACCGACGTGGCCCCGCACCTCGTCAACCCGCTGACCTTCTTCGTGCCGGTCTACAAGGGCGGCCCGCACGGCGCCGCCAAGCTCGGCGCCGGCGTCTTCCTGTACTCGGCGCTGTCCGCCTTCCGCGACGGCATGGGCCGGGTCTCCACCGCCGCGCACGCCGCCCAGCAGGTGCCCGCGCTGCGCACCGAGGGCCTGCGCTCGGTGGCCGTCTACGGCGACCACCAGATGAACGACTCGCGCGTCGCCGTGATGACCGTGCGCGCCGCGGTCGACGCCGGCGCCGTGGTGCTCAACCACGCCGAGGTCACCGGGCTGCGCTTCACCGGCGGCCGGGTCACCGGTGCCGAGCTGCGCGACCGCCTCGACGGCAGCGAGTTCGGCATCGACGCCCGCCTGGTGCTGAACGCCACCGGCCCGTGGGTCGACCACCTGCGCACGATGGAGGACGCCGGCGCCGCGCCGTCGATCCGCCTCTCCAAGGGCGCCCACGTGGTCGTCAAGCGCCGCTCGCCGTGGCGCGCCGCGCTGACCATCCCGATCGACAAGTACCGCGTCTCCTTCGCCATCCCGTGGGAGGACCACGTCCTGCTCGGCACCACCGACGAGGAGTACACCGGCGACCCGAAGGACGTCCGGGCCACCGAGGCGGACATCGACCAGATCCTCGGCGAGGCCGGGCACGCGATCCGCGACGAGCACCTCGACCGCGACCTGATCACCTACTCCTTCGCCGGCCTGCGGGTGCTGCCCGGCGGCCCGGGCGACACCGCCGCCGCCAAGCGCGAGACGGTCGTCACCGAGGGCCGCGGCGGCATGCTGTCGGTCTCCGGCGGCAAGTGGACCACCTACCGGCACATCGGCCGTACCGTGCTGGAGAAGCTGGCCCACGTGCCCGGCACCAGCCTCGGCGAGGACATGTCCCCGATCGCCCCGACCGTCCCGCTGCCGGGCGTCGGCGCGCCGAACGCGGTGGCGCACCGCCTGCTGATCGACCGCGAGCCGGGCTCGCGGATGGAACCGCTGGTGGCCCAGCACCTGGCCAGCCACTACGGCACCCTGTCCTTCGAGATCGCCCGCATGATCGACGAGAACCCGGAGCTCGGCCGGCCGATCCACGAGGACGGCCCGGACGTCTGGGCGCAGGTCGCGTACGCGGCGGACAACGAGTGGGCGTACACCACGGACGACGTGCTGCGCCGCCGCACCACGATGACCGTGCGCGGGCTCGACACCCCGGAGATCCGGGCCGAGGTCGAAGCCTTCCTCGCGAAGCGCGGGACCAAGTAGGTTCGAGCAGCTCGTCCGCGGCGGGCGGGCGTCCGGGGTCTCCCCGGGCGCCCGCCCGCCCTGCTGTTCCCGGAGTTCCGGCTGCTCGCGGCCCGGACAGCGGCGCCGGCCGGGCAGGTCGCGGCGCACGGCCGGGAGGTCGCGCGGGCGCTCGCCGAGGTCTGGAACGGGCGCTGCCGGAGCCGGCGCCGACGGGTGCGGGCGCCGACGGGTGTGGGCGCCGTGCGGGCGGCGACGGTGGTCCTGGCGGCCCGGGAGCGGCTGCCGGCCTGACGGACCGGCGGGCCGACGGGCTGGTGGGCTGGTGGGCCGGCGGGCTCACGAGCCGGCGGAGACGCCGAGGGGCGGCACCCGTGTGGTCACGGGTGCCGC
>NZ_JBHTWX010000170.1:0-10389 GCF_042792155.1 Kitasatospora sp. NPDC056651
GCACGGTCCGCTCGTCGAGGCCGGTCATCGGCAGGGCGTCGCGCCACCGGTGGTGGCCGCGCCCGCCGTCCGGACCGTGCTCCTGGCCGACCAGCCGGATGTAGCCCTCGCCGTAGCGCATGTAGGGGATCCAGCCCGGCTCCTCCAGGACCCGGCCCCGCTCCAGCAGCGGTGCGGCGTCGGCGGCGTCCACGGGGCAGACGGCGAGCCGGATGCCCTGGGTGGCATGGCCGTTGATGCTGCTGGTACCGATGTGCTCGACCACGTTCGGCACGGCGATCAGGCTCATCCGGCCGCGGGCGCGGAAGAAGACGGAGAAGAGCTCGTCGTCGTGCCGTTCGTCGCTGCCGGTGGCGAACTTGCGGAAGTCGTCCGCGGTGTCGACCGGCAGGCAGACGGCGAGCGACGGGGTGAACTCGTCGGGCACCGCCCGCACCCAGGAGGCGCCCGCGAGCGCGGCGAGCCGGGACGCGCCGCCGTTGCGCGCGTGCCAGTTGGTGTAGTACACCAGGGCCTCGTCGGGGAAGCGGGTGGCCGCGCGGCCGACGAGCTCCACCATGTTCTCCGGGGCGGACACGTCGTCCTGGACGACGAGGTGGTGGCTCGCCCCGGTGCCCACCGCGGCCCAGGCCACCAGGGCCGTCAGCAGCGCCGACGGCGGACCGTCCGGATCGGGATCCAGCGCCAGGCCGTCGAGGCCGAGCCGATCGGCCAGCTCCTGGGCCTGGACCAGGCGTACCGGGTGGGTCATCACCGCTGAACTCACTCGTACCGTCGGCACCTTGACTCTCCCTCGTCTCCGGGTTCTCGCGCCATGGTGGCAGGAGCGGCCCGCGGCGGAAAGGGCGTCAGGTGATCTTGAGCCACCCGTTTCGGCCGGGTCACGGCCAGTGGCGGCCCCTCCAGTGCGAGGTCGCGCGGGGTTCGCCGCCCATTCCGAGGAGCGCGTCGGCCCGGTGGAACCGCCCGCCGCCGTCGTCCACCGCCGGGTCCAGCGCCGGCTGCCGCTGTACCACCAGGGCGAGCAGCGACGACCAGCCGATCACGACGAGTGCGTCCACGCACAGCGCGGGTGCGAGCGGCACCCAGTCCCGGACGTGCACGGCTGCCACCGCGACGGCACCGAACGCGGCGGCGACCGCGGCAATGAGACAGCGAACGGATCTCGGCATCCCGACCCTCCAGCTTGACCGACCACCCGGCAGCGCACCCGGCCGCTCGGAAGGAACAGTGAACTGTAGGACGGAGCCCGCTGTGACGACGCATTCAAGACAAGATTGGAGTAGACCAATTTTGATCGCTCGTCCAGGGCCTTCCGATCGTTCCGGCCCGGGGCCTTCGGCCCCTCCCGGCCCGGGGTCCGGCGCGGCCGCCGGTTGTTCGCGGTTTAGTTCATTGACCGAGGGCCGAACCGGAACAACCCCGGTGCGCTACACCGGTAGCACACGTCACGACAGCGACGACCGCCGGGAGAGAGCAGCCAGATGACGACGCTCAGCATCGCGAACAACCGCACCGAGGAGATGATCGGGGACCTCGCCGGGATGACACCGCCGGAGCGGCTGGCCGCCGGGTGCGGGGCACAGCGGATGCTCTGGTGGGCCGAGGACGGCGACGTCCTGGTGCTGCCCACGCGCCCCGACCCCGAGTACCTGGCGTACGTCACCGGCGTGACCGGCGTGCGGGCCGGGAGCCTGACCTTCGTGGTGCCGCCGCCGGGGGCCCAGGGCGACCAGGTGCTCACCGCCGACCGTTTGGCCGATTCCGGCTTCCGCGCGGAACTGCGCCGCGCCCTGGACGGGCGCACCGTCGACGAGGTGCTGCCCATCGTGCCGAACCGCCTGGTGGCCGAACTGGCGGAGGCGGTCGGCGTGGCGCACGCCCTGCCCGGCGCGCCCTTCGCCGCGCAGGGCGGCAACGCGCTGCTCAACAGCAAGGCGGGGTTCCGGGCGGTGGCCGCCGGTGTCGGGGTGCCGATCCCGCCCGGGACGGTGGCCGGCTCGCCCGCGGAGGTCGAGGCGGGGATCGAGCACCTGTTGGCGCAGGGGCACAGCGTGATGGTGAAGGTCGAGTACCAGGGCGGCGGCCTCGGCAACGAGATCCTCGCCCGGGACGAGCGGGTGACGGCGATCGGAGCCGAGCGGGTGGTGCCGCTGCCGGACCGGGCGGCGGTGGCCGGGTACGTGGCCGAGCGGTGGACCTGGCTGACCGGAGGCCGGGGCCGACGGGTGGTGGTGGAGCGGTACTTCGCCGACTCCGCGCCGCTGTACGCCCAGTTCGTCATCGACGACACGGCGGCGCGGCTCGCCGGCTGCGGCGAGATGATCATGCGGCCGGTGGTGGTCGGGGAGATCACCCCGGCGGTCAGCGCGGACGCCGACGTCCACGCCGAACTCGTCGGCCAGGCCGCCCGGTTGTGCGAGGCGCTGCGGGTGATCGGCTACCGGGGAACGCTCAGCGCGGACGCCGTGCTGACCCCCAAGGGCGAGATCTACTTCCACGAGACCAACGCCCGGCTCACCGGCTCCAGCTTCCCGCACGACGTCGTCCTCGGCCGCCTGCTGCGCGAGGAGCACCGCGGCTCGCGCTACGTGCTGGAGCTCGCCGGCCCCACGGTGCCCTCCTTCACCGAGGCCCTGGCGGCGCTGGTCGCGGCCGGGCTGGCCTTCGACCCGGTGGCCGGAACCGGCGTGCTGTACAGCTGCGACCTCGGGCCCGCCAACGGCACGGTGACGTACTGCGCGGTCGCCGAGACCCCGGAGGCCGTTCGCGCGCTGGAGGCCGCGCTGCTCGCGCTGTTCGCCGGATGAGGCGCGGTGCGGACGTGAACAGCGCGGACGCGACCGGCGCGGACGCGACCGGTGCGGAGACGACCGGCATGGACACGGACGAGGCGGAGGCGGACATGGGTGGCAGCGGGATGCGCGCGTTGGTGATCCACCGCTACGGCGGGCCCGAGGAGTTGAGCATCGAGACGGTGCCCGAACCGGAGGCCGGCCCGGGCCGGGTGCTGGTCGACGTGACCCTGGCCGGGCTCAACTACGCGGACCTGGAGTGCCGCACCGGCGAGTACCTGCGCCTCCCGCTGCCGGCGGTGCTCGGCATCGACGTGGTCGGGCGCCGCCGCGAGGACGGCCGCCGGGTCGTCGCGCTGCTGCGCGCCGGCGGCGGGTACGCCCGGGTGGCCGCACCCGAGGCGGCGCACACGGTGGAGGTGCCGGACGGGGTGAGCGACGAGCAGGCGCTCGGACTGCTGGAGCAGGGGGCGACGGCCTACGGCGCGCTGGCCCTGGCGGGACGGCTGCGGCCGGGCGAGGCCGTCGCGGTGACGGCGGCGGCGGGCGGGGTCGGCCATCTGGCCGTGCAGTTGGCCAGGGAGCTGGGCGCGGGCCGGGTGGTCGCCCTGGCCTCCACCCCGGAGAAGCGGGAGTTCGTCCGTTCGCTGGGCGCCGACGCCGTGTTCGACCCCGAGGACCCCGACCTGGCCGGGCGGCTCGGTCAGGAGGGCGGGCTGGACCTGTTCGTCGACTCGGTCGGCGGCCCGGTGCTGCGCGCGGGGCTGGCCGCGCTGGCCCCCTTCGGGCGGCTGGTGTCGGTCGGGGCGCGGGAGGGGGTGGAGGACAGCTTCACGATGGGCGAGCTGACCGAGCGCTCGGCGGGCGCGCAGGGCTTCTGGCTCAAGCACGTCCTGGCCGACCGGAAGCTGTTCGAGGACGTCGCCGGCCACCTGTTCCGGCTTTCCGTCGAACGGCGGCTGGTGGCGCGGATCGACCGGACCGTCCCGCTGTCCGGGGTGGCCGGCGCGCACCGGGCGATGGCCGCGCGGCAGACGGTGGGCAAGGTGCTGGTGGACGTCCGCGGCGAGGAGTGAACGCCCCGGGGGGAGGGGCTGTTTCGGCCCCTCCCCCCAGGTTTGACGGTCCGTCAGTAACCGGTGACCTCGTCCAGTCCGTGGCCGCGCAGCGGCACGAGGAAGCTGCGCTCGAAGACCACCACGGGCTCGCCGGTGGACTTCGTCCCGGTGGTGCGGCAGCGGACGATGCCCTGCCCGGCGCGGCTCTTGGACAGCCGCTTGGCGAGGGTCTCGGTCTCCGCGTAGAGGGTGTCGCCGGCGAACACCGGGTGGGTCATCCGGATGTTCTCCCAGCCGAGGTTGGCGATCGTGCGCCCGCTCGTCGACCGGGCGGTCATCCCGCCGACGATGCTGAGCGTCACCAGGCTGGAGACGATCGGCTTGCCCCAGGGGGTGTGCTCGCTGTAGGCGGCGTCGATGTGCAGCGGGGCGTCGTTCATGCTCAGCATGCTCATCAGCACGTTGTCGAGCTCGGTGACGGTCCGCCCGGGGCGGTGCTCGACCACCTCGCCGACCTCGAACTCCTCGTAGTAGCGCCCGACCACCTCGCGGTAGCGGCGCTCGCCGATCAGCCGGTAGCCGGCCGGTTCGGTCGATTCCATCGCGGCTGCTCCCAAGTCCTAGAGGTCGGAGGTGAGTTCCTTGACGTGGCCGGCGAACTCGCGGATCAGCCGCTCGTCCATGTCGGCGCGCATCATCAGCCGGAGCCCGGCCTCGCCCTTGGGTACGATCGGGAAGAACACCGCCGAGCTGTAGAAGCCGCGCTCGAAGAGCTGGGCGGACAGCTTGACCGCCCGCTCGGCCTCCCCGACGTCGACCCGGCGCACCGGCAGGCCGTTGCCCGCGAAGGTGGTCGGCAGCAGCTCGTCGAAGAGCTCGATGTTGCTGGTCAACTTCGCCTGGAGTTCGGCCAGTTCGGGGGAGCGGTGGATGGCGGCGCTGGCCAGCGAGGCACCGACCAGCGGCAGCGGGATGTTCTGCGACCAGCCGACCGGGCCGGCGTGCCGGTGCAGGAACTCGAACTGCTCGCGGTTGCCGAGCATCGCGATGCCGCCGCTGGTGCCGAAGCCCTTGCCGAGGCTGGTGGTGATCACCGTCAGCGGGTTCATCTCCAGCCGGGAGCGCACGAAGCCCTCGCCGTGCTCGCCTGCGATGGACAGCGAGTGGGAGTCGTCGATGTAGAGGAACAGCCCGTAGCGGTCCTGGAGTTCGAGCAGCCCGTCGAGGGCCGCCGTGCCGCCCATCGAGTACGCGCCGTCGGCCACGTAGGCGACCCGGGGGTACTTGCGGCAGACGTCCTCCAGGTAGTTCAGGTCGTTGTGCGGGCAGTTGAGGACCAGCGACTCGTCCGCGCAGACCGGCTTCATGTAGGCCATGCAGAAGTGGCAGAAACGGTCGAAGACCATCACCCGCGGTCCGCCGCCGCCCTGGCAGGTGCCGTCCAGGTGGCCGGAAGCGATCAGTGGCAGGATGCCGGCGGTGAGCGAGCTACAGGACGCCCCGGGCAGCACGTGGGCGCCGAACAGCTCGCCCAGCTCCTCCTCCAGCCGCACCAGCAGGGTGTGCCGGATCCGGGTGGTGGAGATGACCAGCGAGGTGGTGCGGGACTCGGTCAGCGCGTCCACCGCGCCGGCCAGGACGGCGGGGTGGTCGTTCAGGCCCAGGTACGAGCAGGAGACCATGTTGGCGAACTCGTGGCCGGTCTCGCGCACGATCAGCCGGTTGTTGGACTCGGAGTCCGCGGTGATGCCGATCAGGCCGTTGGCGGCGGCCGTCTGCCAGACCGGGTCGGCGGTGGCCAGCATGGCCTCGGCGTTGCGGTACCGGCGGGGGCCGAGGATGGATTCTTCGGTCATCGTCACTTCTCCGTCGTGTGGCTCGGTGGGTCGGTGGGTGCTTGGTCCCGCGCGTCTTCCCGCACGTCTTCCCGCGCGTGTTCCCGGGGGTCGCGCGGACTCTCCGGCCGGAGCCGGTCGTCGGGCCGGTCGTCGGGCCGGGGCGGGTCGAACTGCTCGATCAGGCGCTGGGAGGCCTCGAAGAACGGCATGCCGACCATCACCCCGTCCACCACGGTGACCGAGCGGCCGTTCTCCAGGCCCGCCGCGACCACCCGGCGGGCGCGCTCCAGCAGCGCCTCGTCCGGGCTGAACGTCTCGTTGATCAGCGGGAGCTGGCGCGGGTGGACGGCGATCTTGCCGCTGAACCCGAAGTCCCGGGCGAGCTGGGCCTCCCGGCGCAGGCCGGCGAGGTCGGTCACCTCGAAGAACGGGGCGTCCATCGCCTCGATCCCCGCGGCGCGGGCGCTGTTGACCACCCGGGCGCGGGCGTGGGCCAGGGCCTCCCAGGAGAGCCGGGCGCCGACCGCGAAGGCGTAGTCGGCCGAACCGAAGACCAGCCCGCGCAGCCGGTGTCCGGCGGCCGCGATGGCGGGCGCGTGCTCGATGCCCAGCGGGGTCTCCACGACGGCCAGGAACTCCGTCCCGGGGCAGTGGGCGCCGAGCGCGCCGGCGGCGATCTCGATGTCCCGGGGTGACTCCGCCATCGGGATCAGCACCAGGTCCGGTTTGACGCGGTACCGGGTGATGGCGATCAGGTCGCACAGGCCGTCCGGTCCGGAGAGCGTGTTGATCCGCACCGCGCTGCGCGCGAGCTTGGTGGACGGGAGGGCGAAGAACTCCTCGGCGAGCCGGCGGGCCTCCTCCTTCAGGGCGGGTGGGACCGAATCCTCAAGATCGACCATGGCGATGTCGGCGCCGGACTGGTGGCTCTTGGTGTACCGCTCCACCGCCATCGCGGGTGTGGACAGGAGGGAACGGCAGTACCGCGTGAACCTCATGGATATCTCCGAAGTCAGCGAAGGCTGCGGGTTCCGGTTCTATCCCACCGGCATTGTTCGGCGCCGTATGAGTGGACATTGAACAACAACTCGGAACAACCGGCCCGTCCGCCCCATTGTTTGACGCCAACGGTGGTGTGCATGATGAATCAACGGGGGGGATGGGCACGGGGCGCGCGCGGCGCGTGTGACGCATGGGAACAGAGGTAGTCGGGGGACACCGCTTCTCCGGAGAAGGGGGCCGTCGTGCCGCGTCGGGAAAGTCCACTGGACCCTGGGGACGGGCCGCTGCTGCGTTTCGCGGGTGATCTGCGGGCCCTGCGGGAGCGCGCCGGGAGCCCGCCGTACCGTCAACTCGCCCTCCGGGCCCACTGCTCGGCCGCCAGCCTGTCGGTGGCCGCGGGCGGTCGGCGGCTGCCCAGCCTCGCCGTCACCCTCGCCTACGTGCAGGCCTGCGACGGGGACGTGCCGGAGTGGCGGCACCGCTGGCAGCTGCTCGCCGCCGAACTGGCCGCCGGGGCCGCCGCCCGGCGGCGCGCCCAGGAGGTCGGACGGGCGCCCTATCCGGGCGCGGCCGCGTTCGAGGCGGTCGACGCCGAGCGGTTCTTCGGCCGCGAGGCGCTGCTGGAGCGGCTGGTCGCGCTGCTCGCCGAACGGCGGCTGGTGATCGTCTCCGGGCCGTCCGGAGCGGGCAAGTCCTCGCTGGTCAGGGCGGGCCTGCTGGCCCGGCTCGACGGGCGCTTCGCCGCCGGTGCGGCCGCCGGGAGAACCGGGGCCGGGGGCGGGGCGGGCCGGCCCCCGGCCGACGGCGGTGTGCCGGTGGCGCTGCTGACTCCCGGTGAACGGCCGATGGAGGCGTACGCGCTGGCGCTCGCCCGGCTGGGGCAGCGGGGCGGGGAGGCGACGCGCGGCGCCTCCGGACCGACGGCCGGGGAGCCGGTGCTGGTGGTGGACCAGGGGGAGCAGCTGCGCACCCGCTGCCGGGACGCCGCCGAGCGGGCGCGCTTCCTGGACGCGCTGGTGGCGACCGCCGCGGGCGGCCCGGGCGAGGCGGCGGACGGGCTGCCGGTGTCGGCGCCGGCCCGCTGCCGGGTGGTGCTGGTGGTCCGCTCGGACCAGTGCGCGCCGCTGCTGGCCGAGCACCCGGGGCTGGCCGAGGCCGGTCGGCACGGGGTGCTGACGGTGGGGCGTCCGGCGCCGGACGAGCTGCGGCGGGCGATCACCGAGCCGGCGTCACGGTCCGGCTGCACGGTCGAGGGCGCCCTGCTGGCCGTCCTGATCTCGACCGTCGCGCAGCAGCCGGGGGCGCTCCCGCTGGTGTCCGCGGCCCTGTTGGAGACCTGGCGGCGGCGCAGCGGCAACGCCCTGACGCTGGCCGGGTTCCAGGCCACCGGAGGCTTCGAGGGCGCGCTGGCCCGGACGGCGGAGGCGCTGTACAACGGCCTGGAGGCCTCCGACCGGGCCCGGGCGCAGGCGGTGTTCCTGCGGCTGGGCGGGGAGTTGCTCGGCGCCGGCGAGAAGGGCGGCGAGGGGAACGTCGGCGGCGGCGCGGCGGCCGTGGGCGGCGTCCTGAGCCCGGGCGGCGAGCTGGTGCCGGGTGGCGACGAGTGCACCCGAAGGCCGGTGCGGCGTGCCGAGTTCGACGATCCCGGCATTCCCGAGGTGCTGGAACGGCTGGTCCGGGCGCGGCTGGTGGTGGTGGACCGGGACACCGTCGAACTGTCCCACCAGGCGTTGGCGCAGGCCTGGCCCAGGCTGCGCGGCTGGCTGGCGGAGGGCCGCGAGGTGCTGGGGGAGCAGCTGCGGCTGACCACGGCCGCGCGGGGCTGGGCGGCCGCCGACCGGGATCCGGAACTGCTGTACCGGGGCGTGCGGTTGGAGGAGCTGATGCGGAGGGTGACGGCCGGCGAACTGGCCGCGGCCGGGGTCGAGCGGGCCTTCCTGGCGGCTTCGGCCCGGGCCGTCGTCGCCGACCGGCGCCGGGCGCAGCGCCAGAACCTGGCGGTGGCCGGGGTCGCCGCGGCGGGCGGGGCGCTGCTGGCCCTGGCGGGTGGGAACCGGATCCGCCGGGCCTGGCGGTGGTGAACACCGGTCACGCGTCCGGGTATTGATCGGTGCCGGAAGAACGGCGTCGAACAACGGGAGGAGCGACGGCCCGTTCGGCACCGATCGAGCTCTTCGCACCGCCGTCGGCCGTCCGGGTGGATCGACGGCGATCCCGGCCCCTCGAATGGCGAATTCGGGTTCCCGGTCGGTGATTTCCGTGACACCGCGGCAGGCCCGAGCCGGCCCGGCGAACAATCCATTCCGGAATTCCCCGCCGGTCGTGCCTGTTCAGGCGGTCACCGGCGCCTTGCGGGCCGGCCCGCAGGAGATCAGCCGCTCCCACACCGACAGGGTCGCCCTCCCGCGCGACGCCGTCGCCGGGATCCGCGTCCGGACGCCACAGCGGGCACGGCGCCAGCCCCGGTTCGAGGGGTTCGAGGTCGCCGAACAGTCCGGGGATCTCCTCGTCGGTGCGCCGGCGGCCGCGGCCTCGCGGTCGACGGGGTAGTCGTCCTCGCCGCCGAGCAGGTAGTCGTGGACGCGGGCGATGCCGGGCTTCGACCGGTCGATCCTGCCGCTGCGATCGGTCATGGGAACCAATCCGTCGCCGGGGTCCGTTGTCCAGCCGATCGTAGGAGAACCGTCCCCAGCCGCCCCGGAACCCGAGGGGTGGTGTCGACCGGCCTCCGGCCCGGGCCGGGGGCCGCGAGCGGCCAGTCGCCCCCCGTGGCGCAGACTGGGGCGAGCACACCCCCTGACCGGAGGAAGAATTCCATGGCTGACCGGCCTTTGACGCTGATGGCGGTGCACGCCCACCCCGACGACGAGGCCACCGGGACGGGAGGTGTCCTCGCCCGGTACGCGGCGGAGGGCATCCGCACGGTCCTCGTCACGTGTACGGACGGCAGGTGCGGCGACGGACCGGGAGGGGTCAAGCCGGGCGAGCCCGGCCACGACCCGGACGCCGTCGCCGCGATGCGCCGCCGGGAACTGGAGGCCAGCTGCGAGGTGCTGGAGGTCGGCCACCTGGAACTGCTGGAGTACGCCGACTCCGGGATGATGGGCTGGGCGAGCAACGACGCCCCCGGATCCTTCTGGAGCACGCCGGTGGCGGACGGCGCCGCCCGCCTCGCCGAGCTGATGCGGCACTACCGGCCCGACGTCGTCGTCACCTACGACGAGAACGGCTTCTACGGCCACCCCGACCACATCCAGGCCCACCGCGTCACCATGGCCGCGGTGGAGCTGGCCGGGCTGACGCCGAAGGTCTACTGGACGACGGCGCCGCGCTCGGCGCTGCGGCGGTTCGGCGAGGTCATGCGGGAGTTCGGCGCGGACTGGGACGAGCCGGACGCCGCGGAGGCGTCCGAGCTGCCGCCGTTCGGCCTGCCCGACGAGGAGATCACCACCTGGGTGGACACCACCGGGTTCGGCGGCCGGAAGTTCGACGCCCTGGCCGCGCACGCCAGCCAGGGGGAGAACATCTTCTTCCTGAAGATGGGCCGGGAGCGGTTCACCGAACTGATGGGCACGGAGACCTTCGTGCGGGTCCAGGACGGAACCGGCGCGCCCCTGCCGGAGGACGACCTCTTCGCCGGCCTGCGCTGATCCCCTCGCGCGTCGCGGTCCTCGGCGGCCGGCACCCCGGGCGCTG
>NZ_JBHTWX010000171.1:0-10160 GCF_042792155.1 Kitasatospora sp. NPDC056651
CCCGCGAGTGCCGCACCGCCCCTACCCCGTGAGTAGACCGGCCATCCCCGCTAAGTCCGGGAAGACCGCGGTGGGGTCCTCGTGCCGCCTGCGGCTTGCGCGGACCTGCCGGCGCGGCAGGTCGTGGATGGTCTCGGCGGTCCCGTCGTCGCGCCATGTGTCGAAGTGGTGGTACACCGCGCTCTTGGGTGGCAGGTCGGGGGGGCGGACAGCGCCACCGGCATCCGGTGCGGGCCTGGCGGAGGATCGCGTTTACGGTCTCCCGCATCTCGTACCGGCCCGCGTGGCTGCTGACCGAGCGATGCTTCGCGTTCTACGCGATGAGGACCGACCGGATCAGCTCCCGGGTTTCATCCGACAGGTCGCTCGGGTCTCGGCCCGAGCGCAGGGTGCGGATCGCCCAGCGCCCGCAGTGTCAGCCGCTCACCCGAGAAGCCGGTGCGGCCGTGCAGCAGACGATGGTTGTCCAGCACGACACCATGTCCAGGGGCCAGCCGCAGCCGCAGCCGCCCGGCGGGCAGCTGCTGGACCACCGGGGCGAAGCGGCCATTCGGCCCCGCCGAGGTAGGCGGCTCGCTCCGCGGAGAATGCCTCGATGGCGCCAGGGTGCTGCACGGCCAGCTCGGCGAGGACGGCCCGGCCGTCCACCAGCAGGATCTCCCCGCCGCTGTCGCCGGCCCGCGCGCACGTCAGCAGGACGCAGACGCGGCGGATCCGGATGCTGCGTGCACTCGGTGTGCAGAGCCAGCGCGCCGCGCCCCAGGCCCGCGAAGCCCGGCCGCCCGCTGTGGCGGCCGGTGTCGAGGATCACGGTGAGACCGTCCGGGTCGGCATCCCGGCGCTGCCGCAACGAGGACATCACCCGGCCGGCCGCGAGGAGTACGTCGTCTCGCCCGCCCAACCTGGCGAGCCTCAGCAGGCCGTCCTCGCGTAAGGCCTCACCCGCCTGCTCGCGGACCGCTCGCTCCAGCCCGCCCGCCGGCCCGCAGTGAACTTCTCGCTGCTGATGCCACTGATGTCGAACGACGGCATGGTGAGACTCCCCCGTGGAACCGAGCGGATGGGAGGCGACACACTCTCCAAGTCCAATCCACCGGATGGAAAGTGACGGATTGTCAAATTCTGATCACCGGACTGCGGGGCATCGCGCCGGTCCGCAACTGCTACCTTCGACACGCCCGTGACCGCCCACGCGCCCCGGAAGAAGCGATGACCGCGACAGAACATCCCTACGTGCCAAAGGCCTTCCCGATCTCCATCAAGGGTGTCGTGCTCGACCCCCAGCAGCGGGTGCTGCTGCTCAAGAACGAACGCCACGAGTGGGAACTGCCCGGCGGGAAGCTGGAGGGTACCGAAACCCCCGAAGAACGGGTCGTCACCGAGATCCACGAGGAGAGCGGCTGGACGGCCACCGCCGGCCCCCTCCTCGACGTGTGGTTGTACGAGCCGATCCCCGGTCGCCAGGTCTTCATCGTCACCTACGGCTGCACCGCCACCGACGCGGACCAGGCCCCGGTCGTCAGCCACGAACACAAGGAGGCAGGCCTCTTCCACCGAGACGAGGTGCCCGGCCTGGCCATGCCGCAGGGCTACAAGAACTCCATCGCCCGCTGGTACGAACTGCACCACCAGGCCTGACCGGTGACCGGAACGACCCCTACGGCGGCATCCGCTGGCACCGGACCACCCCCAGAGCACAGGACATCCTGCGCCGCCGAGCCCTGCCCGAGATCCTCCAGCTCTACCGCGAACTCCACGAACTCCCGCAACAAGAACTCGCCGACCTCCTCGGCCTCCCACCGCACTGCCTCGGCATCACCGACGAAGCGGACGGAGACCACCAGCTCGTCATCCAGCTCGCCGAATCCGTGCTGCGCCTGGCCGAGATCGCCCGCCCGGAGGCCCGCACCGCCGACGGCCACGCCGACCTCGACACCCTGAGCCTGCTCGCCCGGGCCCGGGTCGGCCTCGGCGTCGCCCTCGGCCACGTCCTGCCGGAGGAACGCGTGGCCACCGCCGCCCGCTGGACCGGCAAGGGCATGAACGTCGCCCGGTGCCTGGGGAATCCCGGCCTGCACGCCAATGCCCTGCGCCACCACGGCAAACGAGCTGCGCAAGGCCGGACTGCACCTGCGTGCGCTTGACCGGCTCGGGCAGGCCCGCGACACGGCTCGCACCGCCACCGAACGAGCCGAGGCGGTCGTTCTGCTCGCCCGCGCGGCTGGAACCGCCGGGAAAGCCGCCGCCTTCGACGCCGCAATCGAGGAGGGTCGCCGACTTCTCGGCGAGGCGGCGCCCACTTCCCTCTTCTCCGAGTTCACCCTCCACGAGGTCCGCCTTCGGGGTCTGATGAGCACGGGCCGATTTACGGAGGCCAGCCGGCAACTTGACCACGCGCCGGTCGCCGGTCCGGCAGCGACTTCCCAGTGGTGGATCATCGCGGCGATCACCGCCGGCGAGGTGCTGCTGAGGAAGGGGGATCCGACCGGAGCGGCGCAACAACTCGGCACGGCGGTCGACGGGGCGACCCTCCACCATCTGCCGCACCAGCTCCAGCACGTCGTGCGGGCCGGCCGTCACCTGCCCGAAGTCCGGGAGCGCGCGGGAGACGCCCTGGCACGGCTGCGGGCCGAGATAGCGGCCTGACCTCCGGCCTGATGGTGAGGCGGTGATGAACATGGCGGATTCACATTCCCTGAGCTCTGGACTGAACCATCCGGGACGGTGAGGCGGGGGCCGCTCAGCGTGCGGAGCAGGCGCCCGCGTGGTGAGCGGAGGTCACTCGGGCAGCAGCGTGAGCAGTCGGCTCTGCAGGCCTTCCACGTTGCGGCTGCTGCCAAGTCCTTCAGGAACTGCGGATGGCGCAACATGTGAGCCTCCTTGGCCAGAGCGAACGTGGGGGAGATGGGGTCGAAGCGCGTGGATCGGCTGGAACCCGATGGGATCGCCGGGGTGGCGTCTCCCACACGTTCAGAGTGGCCAAGAGGACGGTGCGAGCGGGAGAAGGTGGATGGGGACAGCCCCGGGACGACCCAGTTGTCCCCATCAGCGGAGCCGGGCAGCCTCGAAGGCCTGTACGAACAGGGGGGGGCAGTGAGGTGCAGCCCTCACTCTCATTGGTGAAACGGCCGACGTGGTGCGGCGGGAACCCGTTCCGGATGGCTACGAGGTCAGATGACGGTCCAGCCCCATGGCCGCGCGTCCTCCCGGCCTTGGATACAGGCGAGGCGGTAGTGGGCCTGGTCGCGATGCCGCGCGGGGTCGGCCGCGGCGAGCTGGAGAGCGAAGCAGGTGACGCGCAGCTCGTGGATGTTGCGCGGCACCGGGCCGTCAGAATGATCACGTGGCTGAACACGTGCAGGTCCGTGAGATCGATGGCTCCAGGCCCCCACGCCGGTCATCGCCAAGGCCCTTGGCTACCACGACAAAACCGCCACCCGGCTCGTCACCGAGGCCGGCGGCACCTGGAGCCGATACGCCCAGGGTGACCACCAGCGGTGAAACGTGAGCACTCACGCCGAGTCGACTGGGCCTCGCTTGTCCTCAACGTGGACGATGCGAAGTTCTGTGCCGTCCCGATGGCGCTTGGAGCGTCCGAACAGCCCGACAGCGATCTCCGACTGATCTTGAGGCTCATCAGGGCCAACATAGGTAAGGACGTCGTTGTGGTGCCCGGTGACGACCCATCCTTCGGCGTCCTTGAGGTCGATCACCCCAAAATCTCCTGCCGAAGATCCGGCATGCACCGGGCCGAACTCCTTCAGGAGGGTGGTGGCCTGTTCAGCCAGCTTCCCTTCCGGAGCAGTCAGCACGACACAAGTGCCATGCTCGAACAGCACCCACGACTTGCGAGGGTCGGCAAGAAGCCGCTGCCAGACATCTATCAGCATCTCGGTGTTCACGGCGATCATCATGCCGCAGAGCGCCGACACAGAGTGACGATCGACTGGCGGCTATGGCGAATACGCGACTCCTGAACATACGGGCCTACCAGGCTCGACCCCCGGGTACTGGCTACCGCTGCCTGATCAGCGATTGCCGATACTTCCTCCATGGGAACCAGAAGAGAGCCGTACTGGCACACGATCGGGACTCCGAAGACACTCGTCCTCTACCGCACGCCAGACCGGTGGCGGTTCGCCGTGTACTTCGAAGCGCCGGGCGGCATCGCCGACGGCTTCCTCGATCGCCCCGCCCCCACCTGCGAGCCTGAGCCGGCCCAGGCTGCCCTCCACCTCAGGGCCGAAGAGCTGACCCACCGAGAGCTGGAAGTCTCCTGGCAGCCCACCGATCGACCGGACTGGTGGACCGGAGTTGTCACCAAGGCCGGACCGCTCGCCGATGCCGATCGCTGAGCCGCCATCGGCAGGAGCGCGGCAACCCGGTGAACCCGTGCGGTCAGAGCACCAGGCTCGTACACCCCGTCAACATGAGGGCGAAATGCGTGATCATCCGAAAGTGGTACGACGCGGCGAAGGCGCAAGACCGGGCCAGGACGCCGAACGAGACCCCCAGGCGGCCCGTCGAGGAAACCGGCCCGAGCGGGAAGTCACTGACCTACCGGCTCAACGAGCTCTGTGAGCAGGGCGGACACCCGCGCGAGTACACGCACACGAGCCGCGACAACTGGACAGCCAAGGGAATGATCCCCGTCCTCCGGCCCCGGAGCTGATCGCCAGGCTCCTCACCGAAGTGCTCGGCCGCCGCATCAGCCTGGCCGACCTCGGCATGGCAGCACCCAGCGCGGCGCATGCTGATACCGGGTTGGACTTCTCCCGCGACCGCAGACAGGCTGTGGCCGTCGCTGCCGAGTTCTGGAGCACCGTGGACCGCCGCACCCTTCTGACCGGCGCAGCAGCGTCCGGCACCGCCCACTATGCCACCCCCATGGCCCGCCGGCTCGTCAACCCCGTGGAGCCGGTGAAGACCGGTGGGCGGCGGGTCGGTCAATCCGACATCGACGAACCGCGCGAGACGGCCAAGGAAGCACGACGGTGGGACGCCTGCTATGGCGGCGGCAACTGGAAGTTGTCATCCGTCAACGCCTGCCTGGCCCAGCGCGCCTCCCCGCTGCTCCATGGCACCTACAGCGAGCCGATCGGCCGCCAGCTCTTCACCGTCACACCCGAACTGTCCCGGCTGGCCGGCTGGAGCGCCTTCGACATGGGGCACCACGGTCTGGCGCAATGCCACTTCATCCAGGCCTTGAGGATGGCGAAGGCGGGCAGCGACGCCGGGAGCGGCTGCTACGTCCTGACCACGATGGCCTTGCAGGCACTGATCAGAGGCTTCCCCCGCGAGGCCGTCGACATGGCCCAGGGCGCGCACAGCCACGCCAAGTGGACCGCAGCCCCACTCGTGCTCAGCTTCGCCAAGCCGGCCTTGGCCCGGGCCCACGGCAAGGCCGGAGACACCGCGGCAGCATTCCGGACTCTGGGTGAAGCCGAGAACCTCATGCCGCCGTCCGAGACGACGGCCGGGACCCGCAGTGGCTGGAGTACCACTCGTTCCCCCGGCTCGCCTCCGACGCGACCGGGATCCACCAGGACCTCGGGCCGTCGAAGGACGCCCTGGTGCGGAGCGATCAGGCCGGCGCGATGCCGTCGAACCAGTACACGCGGGCCGCCGGCATCCGCCTGGCCGTCACCGCCAGCGTCCGCTTGCAGATCGGAGACCTGGACCGTGGCCTGTCCGTCGGACACCGGGCTCTGACCATCCTGGGAGGCGCCGAGTCAGCCCGGGCCCGGGACTACCGGCGCGACGTCGTCATCCTGCTCCAGCCCTGATCGAAGGAAGTCGCAGTGAACGACTTCATCCACCAGAGCCGGACCGTACTCGGGCACACCGTCTGACATTTCCCCGGCCGCCTATCCGCCGGCGGTCGAGCAGCACCACGAGAAAGGCAGAAGATCCATGGCCGAGCGTTGGGTCGAGAAGAACCGCACCACCCTGGGAGAGGTGATGGGCAGGACTCTCGACCAAGTCACCTTCCTTCTTCCCGACGGCACCGAGAAGGACAAGTACCTGCTCCGCGAGCCGTCGGCCGCCGCCGTGCTCGCATTGACCCCCGACATGCAGGTCATCATCGCCACGCAGTACCGTCCCGGCCCCGACGAGATCCTCTACGAGATGCCCGGCGGATTCATCGAGCCCGGCGAGGACCCCGCCGGCGCCGCAGCCCGCGAACTCCTGGAGGAGACCGGGTACAAGGGCACCATCGAGTTCGCCGGATCCTGTTGGGACGACGCCCGCAGCAACGCGCGACGCTTCGGATTCGTCGCCCGGGATTGTGTGCTCGTCGCCGACCAGAACCTGGACCCGATGGAGTTCGTCACGGTAGAGCTCGTCAGCATCGAGCGGTTCAAGGAGATCGTCCGCAAGGGACTCATGACGGACGTCGAACTGGCCTACCGCGGTCTTGACCACCTCGGTCTGCTGGGTTGACCACCCCCGATCCGAGGCGACCAGCGCCTGGCCGTACACGAGTGACCCTGCCGAGGCGGCCGTCGCGGCGCACCACCGTGGCGCCGACGGCGAACGGGGCGGGGGCCTCCGATAGGGCGGCCGTCACCGCTTTCCCCACGTCGGACAGGCGGGGAGATCCGTGTGCAACCAACGTCCGGCAGTTTCATCGTCGTGGCCGCACGCTACGTGCCGACCACGACAGCCGGGCACCCGAGCCTGGCTCACTGCAGATCTCCAGACGTGGGTCTGAGGTCAGAGCCGATTCCGGGAAGCGCCGACCGAGGAGGGGTTGCTGCTGCACACGCGCGGTGCCGGGCCGACGTCGGACCGCCGACCACACTGACTGCTCGAATGCTCACTCGTGGATTCGGTGGGCCGCGGCACCCCGTGCACCTGCTTCTCGAGTGCCCAGCGCCAGCACCGGTGGCGCCGTTGTCGGGACGGAGCCACCGGCGCTGGTCATGCTGTTGGCGTTGCTCGTCGTCGGGTCAGCAGTGATGGCCCGGATGGGGGTGGGCGCCGAAGCAGAGAGGACGCTGCTGCCCGGGGAAGGCGATGACTCCGAGCGCCGCGAAGAGGAAGAGGTGTGGAAGAGGGGGCGCAGTTGTGTGGTGGCACACCGCCCTTCGACGGGCGTGAGGCGTGGGCGGCAGGGTCGGGAAGGAGGCCGAGATCGGCGACGGTCGACCGGGGAATGTCACAACAACCACTAACTCGCTCTGTGTGTTCGCAGCTGCCGCTGACGTCGTTCACTTCTCGGGCCGGCGTTCGTCGACCGGCCCGACGAGTCCCGTCAGGGGCTGTCCGGCGGATCATTTCGGGCTGGTGCAGGGCACGCCTGGTACGGCTGATGGTACGGCTGAGTCGTCGTGGGCCGCGGCTGTCAGGCGAACGAGGGCCACCGGTCGGCGGCCCACTCCCGCCAGTCGACCCAGTCGACCCAGCCGGGCGGGGGGCTGGCGATCCTGCGGCCCTCCAGCTCCGCCGCGTCGGGTGCCTCGAAGTGCGCGCGCCCTTGCAGGAAGTCGGCCTCGGACAGCGGCGGTTTCTCTTCGGGGGTGGTCGCCCGGCGGTGGGCGATACGGGCGCGTTGGGTCTCCTCGTCCACCGGCAGGTAGACCATGCGGAAGCACGCCCCCTCGGCCTTCACGAGCCGGCGGATCGCGGACCGTTCGTCCCGTGACCAGCAGCCGTAGTCCACGACGACGTTGGTGCCCAGTCTGACCGCCTCCAGGGCGAGCCAGAGCATGCGCCCCTCCAGCACGTCGCGCTTTCCGTCGGCCTCCGTCTCGCCGAACAGGGGAATCGTCCAGTCGTCGGGCGTCGGGCGTCGGGCGTCGGGCGCAGCGCGCCGTGCTCCGCGGCGAGCTGTCGGGCCCGCGTGGTCTTTCCGGCCTTTGGCAGGCCGACCATCAGGAACACCGTGGTCACACCCAGATCGTGGCAGGGAAGCGAATCAGGCGGCCACCGTTCTATCCGCCCGCTCACGGGCTGAGCCACCGGCGGACGGAGACCACGGTGACAGTGCCGTGAAAGACGAAGGCCGCCGACAAGGCGTACAGCAACGGCCCGTGCCGCGCCCACCTGCGCAGGCGCGGCATTCGGCGCACGATCCCGGGAGAGGGCGGACAGTCGGGCCGCCCGCCTGGGCAGAGGCTTACGCGGCGGGTGCCCACCGGCCTTCGATGAGAAGCGGTACAAGACGCGCAAGGCCATCGACAAGCTCAAGCCCGCCCGAGCGGTCGCAATCCGATACGACAAGCGCGGACACGTCCACCTCGGCACCGTCACCACGGCCGCTCTCGTCATCTGGCTCCGCACATGACCGCCCGGACAGCTCCGCCTGGCACTCCACTGAGAGTTCTCCGTTGGGCCCCGCTCACCAGGTCACGGGCAGTGACCGCATCCCGTAGATGAACGACTCGGTACGGAACTCGCGCTCGCCGGCCGGCCGCAGCCCCGGCAGCCGGCGGAACAGCGTCTCCAGGGCGATCTGGAGTTCGGCCGCGCTTGCGGGCCGTCAGGTCGCGCAGGTAGTCCCGGACCTCCTCCTGGGCCTCCCGGAGCTGTTCCACGGTGCTCTCCTGGTTGAGCATCGTGCGGCTCAGGCGCTGGAAGCGGTTGTGGTCCTCGTACGGCACGCCGAGCAGCAGGCAGATCACCAGCGAGGGCACCGGCAGCGCGAAGTCGGTGACCAGGTCGGCCGTGGTCCGGCCCGCGGTCATCCGGTCCAGTGCCTCGTCCACGATCCGCTGGATCTCCGGGCGCAGCGACTCCACCCGCTTGACCAGGAATTCCCCGGTGAGCATGCGGCGCTGGCGGGCGTGCTCGGGGTCGTCGAGCCGCAGGAAGTCCGGATTGTCGGTGATCAGTTCGCGGGCGCCGGCGACCAGTAGCGGGAAGGCCGGGTGGCGTATGTCGGCGCTGAACCGGCGGTCGGACAGCACGGTGCGGACCTCGGTGAAGCCGGTGACCAGCCAGCAGAGGTCGCCGTCGGGCAGCTCGGCCCTGGTCACCGGCCCGGTGGCGGCGGCCTCGGAGTAGACGGGCGGCGGGCCGAACGGGCAGCCGCCGGAGTGCCGGGCCGGCAGTGGGAGGACGGGGGTGGTGGGTGCGGTGGGTGCGGTGGTCAAGGCGGGGGTCTCCTCACGTCGCGGGTGTTCTCGTGGGGTTCGGGGCCCGGGAAGGTTCCCGGCGGCCCTCGGGGCCGGCGGCGGGGGTCCGTCAGGCCCCGGTCCGCGCGGGCTCGTCCCCGGTGACGGTGATCGCCCGGCCCGGGCAGAGCTCGGAGGCGAGTCTGACGTCGTCGAACTGCTCGGGCAGCAAGATGGTCTGACGGAGACTCACGAGACCGTCCCGGTCGTCCTGGTCGAAGACCGCGGGGGCGTTCGTCACGCACATGCCGGAGCTGCAGCAACGGTCCCGGTCGACGCTCACCTGCATGTCGGGCACCTTTCGCCAGGGCGGCGCCGGCGACCCGGCGGCCGCCTCTCGTTGTCACGGTCAACCTAGCCGTCGCCGCTCTGTTGACGGAGGAGTAGGGTGGCCGGATCGAGAATGGCTGGTTCGGCCCCTGTGTGTGAACCCCCATTGCGGCACAATGCGTTTCGACCTGCGGCACTTCGCCGGACCCAACTCCCGTACGGAGGCCACCGTGTCGGCCTCGGCGGGGCTCTTGTCCGGCCGGTAGCGCACCACTTGGGCGAACCGCAGGGCCAGCCCGGACGGTCCCGAGGCGGTCGAACCACCAAGATCCACCTGAGCGCGGAGGGCCGCTGCCGGGCGTCGTCCCTGGTCATCACGCCGAGGCAATGCGCCGACCGCACCCGGTTCGAGCCCGTCATGGACAAGATCCGGATTCCGCCAGCAGCTCCTGACGACTTGGAACGGCATGCCGCAGGCGGCGTCCCGGTCGGTGGCGTCGGCCGGGGTGACCAGCACCATCAGCAGCAGCCCGAGGCAGTCCACAATGACGTGCCGCTTGCGGCCGTTGGTCTTCTTGGCGCCGTCGAAGCCCCGCGATGCGGCCGGCACGGATGCGGAGCCCCGGATGGGCTGGGAGTCTATGATCGCCGCGGTCGGCTCCGCGTTGCGGCCCTCTGAGGTTCCCCCGTTGAGCGGGAGGTGGTGATTACCTGGTCAGGACGGGTGTGGGTGGTTCGATGGCCACTTGTTCGGCCGTCGCCTGGTCGGCG
>NZ_JBHTWX010000172.1:0-9727 GCF_042792155.1 Kitasatospora sp. NPDC056651
GAACGGTTCCCCGTCCGGGCCCGCGGCCTCGTCGAATGGCTGTTCAGACCGCCCGGTTGCGCCGCTGCGCCAGCTCGTCGCCCGGGTCGTGCCCGACCAGGGTCTCGCCGGTGTCGGTGCGCTCGGCGTGCAGCCGCCCGAGGGTCAGCTCCAGCTCGCGCCAGACCGCTCCCACCGCGATGCCGAAGACTCCCTGACCGCCCTTCAGCAGGTCCACCACCTGCTGCGGCGTGGTGCACTCGTACACCGTCGCGCCGTCGCACATCAGCGTCATCCCGGCCAGGTCCGCTTGGTCGGCGGCCTGGAGGTGGGCGACCGCCACCCGGATGTTCTGCAACGAGACGCCCGCGTCGAGAAGCCGCTTCACGATCTTCAGCAGCAGGATGTCGCGGAAGCTGTAGAGCCGCTGACTGGTCGACGGGTACGCCGTACGGACGCTGGGCTCCAGCAGTCCGGTCCGGGCCCAGTAGTCCAGCTGGCGGTACGTGATGCCGGCCGCCGCGCAGGCCGTCGGGCCGCGGAAGCCGAGCAGTTCGGATGTCGGGGCCAGCCGCTCGATGGCCGGCTGGCCCGGTTGCACGGCCGGGAACCTGCCCACCCGGGGCAGGTCCGTGACGGTGCGAGCGGTGCGCGGCATGTGCACGGCGCACTGGCCCCCCACCGCCGCGTCATCGCCGGTGCTGCTCATGCCTGCCTCCGTCCCTTGTGCTGCGGGCAATCCGATCTACGGGCATCGGCCACCCGGACAGCCACTCCTGACGGTAGGCAGTCCCCTATGACCCGTCAACGATCGCCACGCCGGGTCAGACAAACCACATCACTCAGGAGAGTGGTTTTTCGTGCCCCCAGTGTGGGTAAGTGGGCGTTTTTTGGCAAAACGGCGGGCCAAAAGGCCGAACGGCCGGCCCCACTGCGGGCGGGAAGCGCAGGACGGCGCTACTGCGGGCCGCTGCCCCCGAAGTCCTCGGGCGAGACCTGGTCGAGGAACTCCCGGAACTTCTCGACCTCGTCCTCCTGCTCGTCCGGGATCGCGATGCCCGCCTCCGCGAGCACCTCCTCGCTCCCGTAGATCGGCGTGCCGGTGCGCAGCGCCAGCGCTATGGCGTCGGACGGCCGGGCGCTCACCTCGACCCCGCCGGCGAACACCAGCTCGGCGTAGAACACGCCCTCCCGCAGGTCGGTGATCCGGACCTCGGTGAGCTGTTGGCCGAGCGCCTCCAGGACGTCCTTGAAGAGGTCGTGCGTCAGCGGGCGCACCGGAGTCATGCCCTGCTGGGCGAAGGCGATCGCGGTCGCCTCGCCGGGGCCGATCCAGATCGGCAGGTAGCGGTCTCCCCCGACCTCCCGCAGCAGCACGATCGGCTGGTTGGAAGGCATCTCCACTCGGACACCCACGACGTCGAGCTCATTCACACACGCAACCCTATGGCTCCGCTCCCGGATATGAAAGCGCAGGGCCGACGCCGCTGGTCAGCGCGGTGCCCCCGCCGCCCGGCGGGGGCTACCCCCGGCTTCGCAGGCCGGCCTGGACCATCGCCGCGTGCAGCCGCACCGACAGCATCGCGAGTTCCCGCGCGGTGGCCTCCGCGTGCGCCCTGGTCTGCGGGTTCCGGTGTCTGCGCAGCGGCGCCACCACCTGCTCCACCAACGTGATCTCGCGGTCCGCCGCCGCCTTCATGGCCCGCAGGTGCCGGGGTTCCAGCCCGTACCGGCCGAGTTCGGCGACCAGCCGGGCCACCTGGAGCGCCTCGCCGTCGTAGCCTCCGTCCGGGCCCGGCACGACCAGCCCGTAGGACTCCCACTCGGCCAGCTCCGTCTCCCCGGCCTCGGCCGCCGCCAACAGCTCGGCACGCCCCAGCCGGACCCCGGAGGGCGCCTCCCCGGCGGCCACCAGTTCCCGGTCCGCCTCCTCCAGCGGCCCCGGACGGTTGTCGGCGGAGGGCAGCGCGGGCGGGTTCTCACCGCGCTCGATGGCGTCCAGGTGCTCCCGGATCACCCGCAGCGGCAGGTAGTGGTCCCGCTGCATGCGCAGGACGTAGGCCAGCCGCTCGACGTCGGCCGGGCTGAACTTGCGGTACCCCGAGGGCGTGCGCTGCGGCTCGACCAGACCTTCCGCCTCCAGGAAGCGGATCTTGGAGATGGTGACCTCGGGGAAGTCGTCGCGCAGGAAGGCCAGCACCGCGCCGATGCTCAGCAGTTCGTCACCACCGCGCCGGCGCCCGGCGGAACGCTCCGCCCGGACCGGTTGCCGCGGGCCCGCGACCACCCCGCGCCCGCCGCGGTCCGCCTGCGGACCGGACGGGGTCGGAGTGGTCGCCCCGAGAGAAGAGGAAGGGGTGTTCGTATTCACTCGGGCTCCTGCCTGCGTCGTTTTCAGTACCCCCGGTGGTGGCCGGCGAAGAACACCAGCCGGTACTTCCCGATCTGCACCTCGTCGCCGTTGTTCAGCGCCACCTCGTCGATCCGCTCCCGGTTCACGTAGGTGCCGTTGAGGCTGCCCACGTCCGCGACGCTGAAGCCGACCGGGGTGCGGCGGAACTCCACGTGGCGGCGCGAGACCGTGACGTCGTCCAGGAAGATGTCACCCTGCGGGTGACGTCCCGCCGTGGTGACGTCCGAGTCCAGCAGGAAGCGGCTGCCCGAGTTCGGACCGCGCTGGACGATCAGCAGAGCCGAGCCCGGCGGCAGCGCGTCGATCGCCGACAGCACCTCGGCCGACAGGGCCGGCGTGGCGCCGGTGCCGGTCGTGGCGGTCGGGTCGTACGACTCCAGGCCGGAGATGGAGATGGTCGACGTGGTCTCCGCCGCCCCCTCCGGGAGCAGGCCGCCGCGCAGCGCCGCCCCGCAGTTGGAGCAGAACCGGGCCGAGGCCGGGTTCGGGTTGGCGCACCGGGGACACGGAGTGGGGCCAGCCATGTTCACAGCCTCCTGGCGCGGCACACCCGACGGGTTGTGCCCGGCGTACGGATCCGGGGCAAACCCTCCACCAGAGGTTGAGGGTCCTGACGGGAAACCTATGCGCGGCTCGCCGGAAGGGTCAACCGACGCGCCGTAGCCCGCCTGATTCCCCGCGTACTGGGCGGCGCCGCCGTCCCGGTACAGCTGCTGTCCCGCGTACTGCCCGGCCTCGGGGGCGGGGCGCATGCCGGGGACGGCCGGCTCGTCCTCGGGCCGGCGGTGACGTGCGGTGGGCGCCTCGACGGCGGCCGAGTTGCGGCTCTTGTTGCGACCGAACAACTTCGAGAAGAAACTCACGGGCGAATCCCCTTGCGTGTGACAGACCCGCCCGCGGGGCAGGGTGAGAACCTCGGACATGCTGCGAGCCGGGATGCTGCGGCTCGGGCCCGCCGGAGCGGTGCTCCGACGGCTGGTGCTGCGGTTGTTGCTCCGGAGCGTACTGGTGCGAACCAGTCTCGCCCATGTGACGGCGGCGCCCCGCAGCGGGTGCCGCCCGCCCTTGACGGGCCGTTCGTCGGGCGCCCCGTCACTTCGAAGCCGGCTTGGCGTACTGCGGCGACTTCGGGTCCACGAGGGCGTCGACGACCACCTTCTGCTGCTGGGCGATCGTCGCCCGCGCCTGGTTGTTCTCCAGGGTGCGGACGACACCTCCCGGGATGTTCAGCGCGGGTGTCAGGTCCTGCGGGTTCCCGACGACGGTGAACCGATAGGGCTGCGAGACCTTCTTCCCGTCGATCTGCACCCCACCGCCCGACAGGTCGGTGAAGTAGGTGTTGACCACCACGCGCACATCGTTGATCTGAATCGCCTCCGCCCCCGCCGCTCGAAGTTCTTGCAGGGTGTCCAGCAGCATATCCGCCTTCACCTGCCCTTGGGGATCATCGACCGTGAGTACGATGCCCGGACCAGTGGCTTTGACGGTACCGGCGAGAACGCCGAGTTCCGTCATCTTCTTCCTGGTCTGCTCCTGGGCCTCCTTCGCCTGGTTGGAGCTGTTCTCCAACTTCGCCAGGGACCCTTCCAACTCCGCCTTCTCCTGCTGGAGACGCTGCTGACGGCTGTCCAGTTCGTCGAGGATGCGCACCAGGTCCTCCTGGCGGGCCCCGCGCAGCTGGCTGTGGTGGTCGTTGGTCGACCGCACCTGGATCGCCAGCGCCAGACCGAGCGAGAACAGCAGCAGCGCCACCACCAGCTGCCCGCGGGACAGCCGCGGCGGCCAGAGCGCCGCCTTCAGGCGCCGCCGGCCCGCGTTCCGGTCCAGGGCGGGCGGCTGCTCGGCGGCTGTCTCCGCGGCGGCGGGCTCGGGCTCCGTCTCCGGCGCGGGCGCCGACTCGGCGGCGGGCACGGGCGCGGGCACAGGTCCGGGCTTCGCCCCGGAAGCGGGCTCGGGCCCGGGCTCCGCCCCCGACGAGGCCTCGGATACCGGTTGGACCACCTTCGTGAGCCGGAGCGTCGGCTCGGACACCGGAGCGGCCTCAGCCTCAGCCTCAGCCTCAGGGTTCGCCTCCGACGCTTCCGACGCCTCCACGGCCCCGCCGGTCTTCCCGGCCACCTCCGCAGCCCCGCGCGACCGGCCCGGCCCGTCCGGCCCGGACTCCCCGACCGGCTCCGGCTCGGGCGCCTGAGCAGCCTTCTCGACGGCCTCCTCGACGGCCTTCCCGCCCGGCTTCCCGTCAGCCTGCTCGGCCGCCGCCGGCTCCGACTTCTCCGCCTCCTCGCGGCCCGGCTCAGGCACGGAAGACATGGCGCCGGATCGCGGCCGCGTTGGAGAAGATGCGGATGCCGAGGACCACGACCACACCGGTGGACAGCTGCGAGCCGACGCCCAGCTGGTCACCGAGGAAGACGATCAGCGCCGCGACCACCACGTTGGACAGGAACGACACGATGAACACCTTGTCGTTGAAGATCCCGTCGAGCATCGCCCGGACGCCGCCGAACACGGCGTCCAGCGCCGCCACCACCGCGATCGGCAGGTAGGGCACGACGGCGTCCGGCACCTCGGGCTGGACGAAGAGGCCGACGACCACCCCGATCACAAGACCCAGTACGGCAATCACGGTCTGGCTGCTCCTGTCCCTGTCGTGGTCTTGGTGGCTCCGGTCGGCGGATGCCGTTTGGCGCTCGAGCTGCCGCCGGTCGCGGCCGGCGGGGCCGACGCGGAGGCGGAAGGCGGGGCCGACGGTGAGACGGACGCACCGGGGCTATCCGGGGTTCCGGCTCCGGCCGACGGCGTAGCGCCCGCAGCCGGAGCGGTCGCCGTGGGCGCGGGCTCGGGCGCCACCGGCTGGGCGGTCCGCAGCGTCACGCCCACCGCCGCCGGCAGCGTCAGGCTCTTCTGCACGGAGAGCGTCGACTTGATGCCGTACTGCTCCTGGAGCAGCCGCAGGTACTGCCCCGCCATGTCCTTCTCGAAGGCGTTGAGGAGCTTCCCGCCGTCCCCGATCGCCTGGATGTTGTACGGCGGCACCAGCGGCCGGTTGTCCACCAGCACCGCTTCGCCCGCGGCCCGGATCGCGGACAGCGCGGTCAGCCGCTGGCCGTTGATCGCGATCGCCTCGGCTCCGGAGCCCCAGAGGCCGTTCACCACGAGTTGCAGGTCACGGTCCCGCAGCCGGCCGCTGTTGGAGAAGCCCTGCCCGGCCCGCGGGTCGACGTTGCCGCCGTGGCCCGTGCCCGCCGCGTCCTCCAGGACCAGCTTCACGCCCGGGCCGGTGACCTGGCCCAGGCCCACGGCCCCGGTCAGTCCGCCGGGATCGCCGTCCCCCGAGGCGAGGGCCTGCTGCTGCGTGCTGTCGACCTTGAGCCGCAGCTCCTGCACCTGCTTCTGCAGCTGGTCGGCCGAGGTGTTGCTGTCGTTGATCCGGTGGATGAGCGCGTCCCGCTCCTTGGCCAGCGTCGGCTCGGCCTTGTGCGCGTTCACCGCACCCACTGTCACCACCGCACCGACCAGGGCCAGCCCGGCGCCCAGGGTGAGCAGCCCGGGCAGCGTGCCGGGCATCCGGCCGTCACGGGCGCCACCACGTGCGGCGGCAGCCTCCGCGTAGCCCTCGTCCAGGCTGTGGTCCATCACGTTGGTCAGCAGGGACATCGAGGCGTCCGGACGGTTGTACCGTCCGTTCGGGGCACTCGGCGTCGGCGTCGCTGGCATGGAGACCATCGTCCCATGGCCTCGAAGAGGCCCGTGCACGGCCCCTGAGCTGCACACACGCTGCACACATGACGGAAGGTGGCGGATCCCTCCGAATGATGTGAAAACGGACGGCGGGGCGCGCGGATCACACCACGCGCCCCGCCGTTCGAGGTCGCCCCGGGCTCAGGCCCGGGCCCTGCTCAGGCCCGGGTCGTCACCGCCCCGCACCGTCGACCACGGCCGCCCACTCGTCGAGCAGCGCCTCGGTCGCCTCGTCGTCGGGGCCTTCGGCCCACAGATGGGTGACGGCCTCGGCCGGGTCCGGCAGCACCAGAGTCCACCGCCCGTCCGCCTCGACCACCCGGACGCCGTCGGTGGTGTCCAGCTGACGGCTGCCGGCCGCCTCCACCACCGAGCGCATGACCATGCCCTTGGCCGCCCACGGTGTCGCGATGTCCCGGCGGCGGATGTGCGCCTGCGGGATCCGCGCGTCGATCTGGCTCAGCGTGAGCTGTGTCCGCGCCACCAGGCCGACCAGCCGGACGAAGGCCGCGGCCCCGTCCAGCACCCCGCTGAACTCGGGCACCACGAAGCCACCGCGCCCGTCCCCGCCGAACACCGTGCCCTCGGCGGAGGCCGCCTTCGCGAGGTCGTCCGGCGTGGTCGTGGTCCAGATGACCTGGGTGCCGTGGTACGCGGCGACCTGCTCGGCGATCCGGGTCGTGGTCACCGGCAGTGCTACCTGCCCACTGCGCCGCTCGGCCGCGACCAGGTCCAGCAGCACCAGCAGCGCCCGGTCGTCGTCGATCACCCGGCCCAGCTCGTCCACGAAGGCCACGCGCTCGCCCACCGGGTCGAACCGCACGCCGAAGGCCGCCCGGGAGGAGGCCACGAGTTCGCCGAGCCTGGCCAGGCCCGCCCGCCGCTCCTCCGCGTCCTCGGTCGGCCGCGCCTCGTCCAGCCCGGTGGAGACGGTGAGCGCCTCCACCCCCAGCCGGCCGAGGATGCTCGGCAGGACGAGGCCCGCGCTGCCGTGCGCGGTGTCCACGACCACCTTCAGCCCGGCCTCCCGGACCCCGGTGGTGTCCACCGTCCGCAGCAGGTTGCCCGCGTAGGAGTCGAAGACGCTGGACGGGAAGGTCAGGTCGCCGATCTCACCGGGGAAGGCCCGCCGGAACTCCTGGCGCGCGTAGACGCGGTCCAGCTTGCGCTGGCCGGCCTGCGAGAGGTCCGCCCCGCGCTCGTCGAAGAAGAGGATGTCCAGCGAGTCCGGCACCCCCGGCGTGGTCCGCAGGAAGATCCCGCCCGCGCTTCCCCGGGCCGTGTGCTGCCGGGCCACCGGCATGGGCACGTTCTCGAGGTCGCGGACGTCGATCGCGGAGGTCTGGAGCGCCGAGATCATCGCCCGTTTGAGCGCACGCGCACCACGCGAGTGGTCACGCGCGATGGTGACGGTGGCACCCTTCTTCAGCGTCGTCGCGTACGCCCCCGCCAGCCGCACGGCCAGCTCCGGGGTGATCTCGACGTTCAGGATGCCCGACACGCCACGGACCCCGAACAGGTGCTCCTGGCCGCGCGACTCCCAGATCACCGAGGTGTTGACGACGGCGCCGGCCTCGATGGTCTTGAACGGGTAGACCCGGACGTTCGCCCCGATGATCGACTCCTCGCCGACCAGGCACTCGTCCCCGATCACCGCACCGTCCTCGATCCGCGCGGCCCGCATCACATCGGTGTTCTTGCCGACCACGCAGCCCCGCAGATTGCTCTGCGGCCCGACGTAGACGTTGTCGTGCACCACCGCCTTGTGCAGGAACGCGCCGCGCTTGACGACCACGTTGCTGCCCAGCACAGTGTGCTCGCGGATCTCCACGCCGGCCTCGACCTTGGCGTAGTCCCCGATGTACAGCGGCCCGCGGAGCACCGCCTCCGGGTCCACCTCGGCGCCCTCGGCCACCCAGACGCCCGGCGAGATCTCGAACCCGTCCAGCTCGACCTCGACCTTGCCCTCCAGGACGTCCGCCTGGGCCTTGCCGTAGCTCTCGTGGGTGCCCACGTCCTCCCAGTAGCCCTCGGCGACGTAGCCGTAGACCCGCTTGCCCTCCTTCAAGAGTTGGGGGAAGACGTCGCTCGACCAGTCGACGGACTCACCGGCCGCCACGTAGTCGAAGACCTCGGGTTCCATCACGTAGATACCGGTGTTCACCGTGTCGGAGAAGACCTGCCCCCAGGTCGGCTTCTCCAGGAACCGCTCCACCCTGCCCTCGTCGTCGGTGATCGTGATGCCGAACTCCAGGGGGTTCGGCACCCTCGTGAGACAGACGGTGACCAGAGCGTTCTTGCTGCGGTGAAAGTCGATCAATTCCGAGAGGTTGAAGTCGGTCAGCGCGTCACCGGAGATCACCAGAAAGGAATCGTCCTTGAGCGCGTCCTCTGCGTTCTTGACACTCCCCGCAGTGCCCAGTGGCGTCTCCTCGTGGGCATAGGTCAGATGCATGCCCAACTCTTCGCCGTCACCGAAATAGTTCTTGACCAGTGACGCCAAGAACTGAACGGTGACGACGGTGTCGGAGAGGCCGTGCCGCTTCAGCAGCCGAAGCACGTGCTCCATGATCGGCCTATTGGCGACCGGAAGCAGCGGCTTCGGCATGCTGGAGGTCATCGGGCGGAGTCGAGTGCCCTCGCCCCCTGCCATTACAACGGCTTTCATTACGGGTGCGTCCTCCTTCGCGGTGGTGGACCAGCAGGTCCATCAAAGCGTTCCAGAGGGATCTCTACCCGGAAGGCATCATCCGACGCACCGATGAGGCGTGGGGCTTCTCTCAGATCACGTCTCAGACTGTGGACGCCGAGCCGGCGGCGCTCCCCCGGACGATCTGCCTCGCCTGAACCGCGTAGAGAATCGCGGCCCACCAGTACAGCGTGGTTCCCCACCAGATGAACGCCCAGCTCACCACTTCGGCCGGCCGGGCGATCCAGCTGTCGACACTGCCGAGCAGCAGAAGCGGAAACGCGTACATCAGATTGAAGGTCGCGGCCTTCCCCAGGAAACTCGTCTGGAGCGGGCCGTAACCGTGCCGGTTCAGAATCGGCAGCAGCGTGGCGATGAACGCCTCACGGGCCAACAGGACCGCGGTGAGCCACCACGGCAGGATCTCACGCCAGGTCAATCCGACCAGCGTGGAAAGCACATAGAGCCGGTCAGCCAGCGGGTCGAGCAACTGCCCCACCCGGCTGATCTGCCCCCACTTCCGGGCGAGCTTTCCGTCCAGGTAATCGCTGACCCCGCTCAATGCCAGGATCAACAACGCCCAGAGGTCGTTCTTCGGGCCGCCGAACTCCGGCCAGAGAATGAGCCAGAGAAAGATCGGAACACCGACCAGCCGGCCCATGCTCAGCATGTTGGGGATAGTGAGGACGCGATCGGTCTGGACCCGCGTCTCCTGGACCTCCACTCGGGGCCTCCTGTCCCGTGTGACGACAATGCACATTGACCCTACAACAGAGAAGCCCCCGACCGGTTCACCGGCGGGGGCTTCTCGAAGAATTGTTCGGCGGCGTCCTACTCTCCCACAGGGTCCCCCCTGCAGTACCATCGGCGCTGTGAGGCTTAGCTTCCGGGTTCGGAATGTAACC
>NZ_JBHTWX010000173.1:0-9579 GCF_042792155.1 Kitasatospora sp. NPDC056651
CTCCTCGGCACCGTCCACAACCTCAGCAAACTCCTTGCTGGCACTCCGAAATCGCGCTCTTGACTCGCGGACGGGGGCAGTCGTGCGACAACCTCTGCCCTGCCCCACGGTTGTTGCGAGACCCTCCAAGCCCGGTCCCGGACGCCCAACCGGCCGGCCCAACCGCCGCCGCGCACCCATCTATGACGTCGGACTCGCCCTGGTCAGCGGCCAGTAGCAAACACGCAGGTGAGAAACCGAACACGACCCAAGACGATCACCGGAGGTAAAACAACAAGGTCAGAGTTCGTCGTGGTTCCGGTCCCCGTTGCCGGTGCGCATGGACTCCCCGCCCCGATCCGCTGCCCCGATCCGCCGCCCCGGACAGCGGGTTGTCCGGACGCGGCGCCCGAGCGAAGCGGGGTGCCGCCGGACGGACCGCGCGGCGTGGACCGCGCGGCCGTCCTTCGGTTGACCGCCGTCAGGTGCGGGTCCGGCCGGCGTTGGTCTCGGTGTCCGGTGCCCCGTCGGCGGCGTCGCCCTCTCCCCACAGCTGGGCGCCCTGCTCGGGCCGGGGGATGAGGAAGGTCGCCAGCATGCCGAGGGCGAGCAGCGCGGCGCAGGTGTAGCCGTTGATCCGGATCGCGTGGGACATGGCGTCGCGGGCGGCGTCGGCGGCGGACGCTGTCCGCGGGTCGTCGGCCAGCCCGGAGATCATCGCGCCGGCGCTGTCGGAGACCGCCGAGGACAGCCGGTCGGCGTCGGCGTCGGGCGTTCCCTGCCGGACGAGCCGGTCCGACAGGTCGGAGGCCAGTGCCGTGAAGAACGTCGAGGTCAGGACCGCGATGCCGAGTGCGGAGCCGAGCTGGCGCGCGGCGCTCTGGATTCCGGAGCCCTGGCCGGCCCGCCGCGGTGGCACGTCCGCCAGGACCACGTTGGTGACCTGGGCGGTGGCGAAGCCGACTCCCGTGCCGTACAGGAACAGGGCGATGGCGATGACCCACCACGGGGAGTCGCTGCCGGCCAGCAGGCCGAACATCAGCAGGCCGGCGGCCTCCAGGGCCAGGCCGATCCGGACCAGGCCGACCGGCCCGGTCTTCTCGGCCATGCCGAAGCTCGCGCCGCTCGCGACGAAGCTGCCGACCGCGACGACGAGGACCAGCAGCCCGGTCCGGACCGGGGAGTAGCCCAGGGCGTACTGGAGCCACAGCGGCAGCACGGCGAGCATGCCGAACTCGGCGAGGGCGATGACGAGTGTCGCGATGGTGCCCGTGCTGAAGGACTTGATGCCGAACAGCGAGGTGTCCATCAGCGGCGCCGTGCCGTTGCCCCGGGTGAGCCGCATCTGGAGGACGAGGAACAGGGCGAGGCACGCCACCGCGACGGCCAGGGCGACCGGGATGACCGACAGGCCCGTGCCGTCCCCGAAGGGGCCGAAGTCCTTGCGCGGTTCCCACCACCCGTAGTCGCGTCCTTCGATCAGCGCGAACGCGAGGAGGCCGAGGCCCGGCACGGACAGCGCCGCGCCGACGGCGTCGATCCGTCCCGGCTGGCGGGGGGAGGGCTGGAGGAACCTCGTGACGCCGACGAGGATCAGCGCGACGACCGCGATGTTGATGCCGAAGGCCCACCGCCAGGAGTGGTCGGCGAGCCGGCCGCCCAGCAGCGGTCCGACCGCGGCGGCGGCCCCGATCGTCGATCCCCAGACGGCGAACGCCTTGCCGCGTTCCGGTCCCCGGAAGGTCAGGTTGAGCAGCGCCAGCGACGTCGGCATGATGATCGCGCCACCGACCCCCTGCGCGAACCGGCCGGCGATCAGCAGTTCCCCGGTGGGCGCCAGCGCCGCACCGATGCTGGCCAGCCCGAAGACCACGGTCCCGGCCAGGAACAGCCTGCGCGCTCCCAGGACGTCCGAGAGGCGGCCCATCACCAGCAGCAGGGCGGCCAGGACGATCGCGTAGGACTCCTGGATCCACTGGGCCCCGAAGGCCGAGATCTCCAGGTCGTCGATGATCGGCGGCATCACCACGTTGACGATGGTGAAGTCCACGGCCACCAGTGAGACGCCGAGGGAGATGGCGACCAGGCCCAACCAGGCGTCCCGGCTGGTGGGTGAGGGCCGAGCAGGGTTCTCGGGCACGGTGTTCCTCCGTTCCGTTCGATGGGGGGGCACCCGCTTCGGTCGCCGAGGGCGAGGTACCGGGGGTGCCGGGGAGGCGTCCGGCCTCCGAGCCGATGGCACCCTGTCAGGAGTAGAGGACGTAATCTGACCTCTACTGCCACCGATCCGGAGGCCGATCCGTGACCGCCAGCCGAACGCTGGAGCTGCTCAGCCTGCTTCAGGCCCAGAAGGAGTGGACCGGCGACGGCCTGGCCGAGCGGCTCGGGGTGTCCCCGCGGACCGTCCGGCGCGACATCAGCCGGCTGCGCGAACTCGGCTACCCCGTCACGGCGCGCAAGGGCCCCTCCGGCTTCTACCGGCTGTCCCGCGGAGCACGGCTGCCCCCGCTGATGGTCGACGACGAACAGGCCGTCGCCATCGCGCTGGCCCTGCAGACGGCTCCGGCCTCGGTGACCGGCATGGGGGACGCCACGAAGCGGGCGCTGAACTCCGTCAGGGAGCTCCTGCCTCCCCACCTGGCCCGCAGGCTGGCGGCCTTCTCGGTCGAGCAGATGGAGAACGCCTGGGAGCTGGCCCCGCCCCAGGTCGATCCCGCGCTGCTGGCGCGGCTGAGCGCGGCCGCGCAGCAGCGCGAGCTGGTGCGGTTCGCCTACCGGTCCGTCGAGCGCGACCCCGTGGAGGACGGCGAGGTCCTGGCCGAACCCCATCGGCTCGTCCTCTGGTCCGGGCGCTGGTACCTGGTGGCGTACGACCAGCGCGGGAACTCCTGGCACACCTACCGGCTCGACCGCATCGGTCAACTGGCCTCCACCTCCTGGCGGTTCGGCCACCGGGAGGTGCCGGAGGCGGACGTCACCCGCTTCGTCCAGGGCCAGCCCGACCGGGGGGACACCGCGGACACCTGGCCGTGCTGGGGCACCGTCCTGATGGAGTGCCCCGCACCGCTGGTGGCGAAGTGGGCTCCGGGCGCGGCGAGCTTCGAGGCGGTCGACGAGCGGATCACCCGGATCCGGATGGGGGCGTGGTCCTGGTCGGCGCTCATCGGCTTCCTCGTCACCTTCGACTGCCCATTCACCGTCGAAGGCCCGCCCGAACTCGCCGAAGCGGCCCGCCGGGTGATCGGCCGCCTCGACGCCGGGGCGCCGCTGCCCGACGAGCGCGCACCGGAGCAGGCCGGTTCGGTCCGCGCCGACAGCTGACGCCGCCCACCGCTCCGATCGCGCTGCCGGGCGCGCTGCCGGGCGCCCGGCCGGAGGCCCGGCCGGAGGCCCGGCCGGAGGCTCCTCAACCCCTCTCACCTGCGAATTCGACGGGAATGTGACGCGGACACATCCGTGTGCTGCGGGGACGTTTCGTGTTCATGTCCAGATGCCCCGACCCCTGGTGCCACGTGCCGCCCGCTCACAGACTGGCCTCTGCACGTTCGTGCAATCACCCTTTGGATCGAGGAAGTTCCACCCGCATGTCCAGTTCCCCCAGACCCGGCGCTCCCCGGCCGCACCCGCCGCACCCGATGAGGAGGTGGCGTCCGTGCTCCGGTACGTGACCCGCAGGGCGGCGGGCTGGCTCCTGGTGATCGCCGTGGCCACCAACGCCACGTACTTCCTGGCCAGTTGGTTCCTCGACCCGCGCTCGAACTTCAAGGAACTGCGCCCGGTCCGCACCGAGGAGCAGATCTCGCGGGCCCTGGCCCCCTACAACCTCGACCCGCACGAGCCGCTGCTCCACCGCTGGTGGGAGTGGCTGACCGGGGTGGTGCTGCGCTTCGACTGGGGCCGCTCCCCGGTCGGGGTCCGGGTGAACGGCGAGATCGGCTACCGCTCCCTGGTCAGCGCCGAGCTGGTGATCGGCGCGACGGTCCTGTCCGTCGTCGTCGGTGTCGCGCTCGCCGTCCACACCGCCTCGCGCCAGTACGGCTGGCGGGACCGGGCCGCCCAGGCCCTGTCCATGGCGCTGTTCAACGTCCCGGTGTCCATCGCCGCCCTCGCCCTGGTGCTGCTGGCCATCCAGCTGAACGAACACGCGGGCTGGCACTTCCTGTACGTCGCGGGGGAGAACTCGCCCGACGTGGAAGGGTTCTGGGCGACGGCCGGTGACCGGCTGCTGCACCTGATCCTGCCGACGCTCACCCTCACCCTGACGGGGTACGTGGGCTACCACCTCACCCAGCGCTCCCTGCTGCTGGACGTCATCGGCTCCGACTTCGTGCGCACCGCCCGCGCCACCGGGCTCACCCGCGCCCAGGCGATCCGCCGGCACGCCCTGCGCACCGCGCTGATCCCCACCGCCCAGTCCGTGGCCTTCAGCATCCCGGCCGTGTTCACCGGCGCGGTCCTCACCGAGACGATCTTCGGCTGGAACGGCATGGGCCAGTACTTCATCCAGACCATCAGCAAGAACGACGTACACGGCACCGTGGCGACCGCCGCCTTCGCCGCCGCCCTGACCGCGGTCGGCGCGATCCTCGCGGACCTCGCCACCGTCGCCCTCGACCCGAGAGTGCGGGTGAGCTGAGATGGGCACTCCTGTGACCGCCGACGCGACCACCGACACGACCGCTGACGCGACCGCCGAAGGCGTGCTCGCCACCGGGCACGACGGGAACGACCGCCACGACGGCCGTTACCTGGGCCGTCGCCGCCTCTACCTGCGCCGCTTCCTGCGCAACCGGGTCGCCGTCGCCGGCGTGGTGATCTTCCTGCTGCTCGTGCTGTTCGGCGCGCTCGGCGACCTGCTCACCCCGTACGGCTACGCGGACGCCGACTTCTCGGCCCTGACCCAGGCGCCCAGCGCCGAACACTGGTTCGGCACCAACCAGGGCGGCAACGACGTCTACGCCGCCGCCGTCCACGGCCTCCAGCGCTCGCTGGTGATCGCGGTGACGGTGTCCCTGCTGACCGTCGCCATCGCCGCGGTCGTGGGCGCGGGCGCCGCCTACTTCGGCGGCCGGGTGGAGAAGGCCACCCTCGCCCTCATCCACTTCCTGCTGATCGTGCCCTCCTTTCTCATCCTCGCCCTGGTCTCGCACCGCCTGGCGGGCGACTGGCGGGTCCTCATCCTCGTCCTGACGGTGTTCGGCTGGATGTCCACCGCCCGCGTGGTCTGGTCGGTGTCGACGTCCCTGCGCGAGCGCGACTACGTGCGCGCCGCGGAGTACATGGGCGTGCCGCCCCTGCGCATCGTGGTGCGCCACATCATCCCCAACCTGGGCTCCCTGCTCATCGTCAACCTCACCCTGGGCGTGGTCTCCACCGTGCTCAGCGAGACCGCCCTGTCCTTCCTCGGCTTCGGCGTCCAGACCCCGGACGTGTCGCTCGGCACGATGCTCGCCGACGGCGCCGGCACCATCACCAGCGCCCCCTGGCTCTTCGCCTTCCCCGCCGGGCTGACCGTGCTGCTCACCGTCTCGATGACCTTCGTCGGCGACGGCCTGCGCGACGCCCTCGACCCCACATCCACCACCGGCGCGGCAGGAGGCCGACGATGACCCTCGCACCCGCCCGCCGCACCGCTCCCGGGACCGGGCCCGAGACCAAGCCCGAGACCGGGCCCGCCGGGGCCACCGAGCCCGCCGGACCCGCACCCGTCCTGTCCGTCCGCGACCTGCGCGTCACCTTCCCCTCCGAGGCCGGACCGGTGGAGGCCGTGCGCGGCGTCGACTTCGACCTGCTGCCCGGACGCACCCTGGGCATCGTCGGCGAGTCCGGCTCCGGCAAGTCCGCCACCGCCCTCGCCGTCATGGGCCTGCTGGCGCCCGCCGCGCGGCTCGGCGGCCGGATCCTGCTGGGCGGTCGCGACCTGGCCGCGATGGACGACAAGGAGCTCTCCCGGGTGCGCGGCAAGGACATCGGCATGGTCTTCCAGGACCCGATGTCCGCGCTCACACCCATCTTCAGCGTCGGCCGGCTGCTCTCCGAGGCGCTGCGCGTGCACCGGGAGCTGTCCAGGAAGGACGCCTGGGAACAGGCGGTGGAACTGCTCGACCTGGTCGGCATCCCCGACCCGCGCGAACGCGCCAAGGCGTTCCCGCACGAGTTCTCCGGCGGCATGCGCCAACGCGTCGTCATCGCCCTGGCCATCGCCAACAAGCCCTCGGTGCTCGTCGCCGACGAACCCACCACGGCGCTCGACGTCACCGTCCAGGCCCAGATCCTCGACGTGCTGCGCCTGGCCCAGCGCGAGACCGGCGCCGGCCTCGTCCTGATCACCCACGACCTGGGCGTGGTGGCCGGGCACGCCGACGACGTCGCCGTCATGTACGCCGGACGGATCGTCGAGCACGCGAGCGTCGACGAGCTCTTCCGCCGTCCCACGATGCCGTACACCGCCCGCCTGCTGGCCAGCGTCCCGACCGTGGACAGCGGTGTCGAACGGCCGCTGGTCCCGGTCGGCGGGGAGCCGCCGTCCCTGGCCGCCCTTCCCGGCGGCTGCCCCTTCGCGCCCCGCTGCGCGGTGGCCCGGGACGTGTGCCGGACCAGCGAACCGGACCTGGCCGCACCGATCGGCCGGCCCGGCCGCGCCGCCTGCCACCGCGCGCAGGAGATCGCCGACGGAAGCCTCGACCCGGCCGGGGAGGCGGCCGCCGTACCGCCGGCCGGCTCCGCGCGGCGGAGCGCCGGCGAGGTGGTCCTGCGCGTCGAGGACCTGGTCAAGACCTTCCCCGTCACCAAGGGGGCGCTGCTCAAGCGCCGGGTGGGGACCCTGCACGCCGTCAACCGCGTCAGCTTCGAGCTGCGCGCGGGCGAGACCCTGGGCCTGGTCGGGGAGTCCGGCAGCGGCAAGACCACCACGCTGCGCGAGGTGCTGGCGCTGCGCGCCCCCGAGGGCGGCCGCATCGAGGTGGCCGGCACCGACGTCGCCACGCTGCGGACGGCCGCCGAGGTGCGCGAGCTGCGGCGCGACATCCAGATCGTCCTCCAGGACCCGACGGACGCCCTGGACCCCCGGCTGACCGTCTTCGACCTGCTGGCCGAACCGCTCCAGGCCGCCGGCGCCGACCGGGCGGCCGTCCGCACCCGGGTCACCGGACTCCTCGACCTGGTGGGCCTGGACCGCGCCATGGGCGACCGCTTCCCCGCCGCCCTGTCCGGCGGCCAGCGCCAGCGCGTCGGCATCGCCCGCGCCCTGGCCCGCGAGCCGAGGCTGCTGGTCCTCGACGAGCCGCTGTCCGCCCTCGACGTCTCCGTGCAGGCCGAGATCATCAACCTGCTCGCCCGGCTGAAGCGCGAACTGGGCCTGGCCTACCTGCTGGTGGCGCACGACCTGGCCGTGGTGCGCTACGTCTCCGACCGCATCGCGGTGATGTACCTCGGGCACATCGTCGAGTCCGGCGCCACCGAGGAGATCTTCGCCCGGCCCCGGCACCCGTACACCAAGGCCCTGCTGTCGGCGATCCCCGTCCCCGACCCCCAGCGCGAGCGCCACCGCGAGCGCGTCGTCCTGGAGGGCGAGCAGCCCAGCGCCGCCCGGCTGCCCGAGGGCTGCGTGTTCGTCGACCGCTGCCCCCTGTACCGGGAGGCCGACGAGAGCGTCCGCACCCGCTGCCGCACCGAACGTCCGGCGACCGTCGGCGCCCCGGGCGGCTCCGACCACCGGTACGCCTGCCACGCGGTCTGACACCCTCGCCCGCCCCGTCCCTCCCTCCTCACCGATCCCCATCAAGGACATCCCATGCGTCGCAAGCTCGCCCTGCCCCTCGTACTCGCCGCGGCCGTCGCGGTCGCCGCCACCGCGTGCTCCTCCTCGTCCTCCTCCGAGGACACCGCCGGCGCCGCCTCCGGGAAGGACGCCAAGACCGCCGCCAAGGTCGCGTCCTCGGTCACCGACTACAACCCCCAGCCGTACGAGAACATCAAGGACGGCGGCACCTACACCACCGCGGGCACCTTCGACGAGCAGGGCAACCCCTTCAACGTCAACGGCACCCTGAACGCGCTGCGGGTCTGGTCCTGGTACAACGCCGACGCCATCACCTACTCCCCCAGCGGCGAGGTCCAGTACAACCCGGACTACTACAGCGACGTGAAGGTCTCGGTCGAGGGCGGCGACCAGAAGGTCGTCCTCACCCTCAACCCCAAGGCCGTGTTCAACGACGGCACCCCGATCGACTGGCGGGCCATCGAGGCCACCTGGAAGGCCAACAACGGCTCGGACAAGGACTACGCGGCCTCCTCCACCGACGGCTACGACCGCATCACGTCCGTCACCCGGGGCGCGGACGACAAGCAGGCGGTCATCACCTTCAAGGGCGTCAACGCCTCCTGGTCCGCGCTGTTCACCACCTTCCTGCACCCCGAGGCCGCCACCGTCGACAACTTCAACAAGGCGTACGTCAAGAAGGCCCACCCCGAATGGGGCACCGGTCCGTACACCGTGGGCACCTGGGACGACCACTCCGGCAACATCACCTTCGTGCGCAACCCCAGCTGGTGGGGCCGGCCGGGCAAGCTCGACAAGCGCGTCTACGTCAACCTGGAGAGCGGCGCCTCGATCAACGCCTTCAAGAACGGCGAACTCGACTACGCCCCCGTCGGGACCGCGGAGAACCTCAAGCAGGTGAAGGCGGTCAAGGACGCCGAGGTCCGCCGCGGCGGCAGCCCCTTCGAGTACGCGCTGTACCTCAACACCAAATCCCCCCTGCTCGGCGACATCCAGGTCCGCAAGGCGGTGCAGGAGAGCATCGACCGCACGCAGATCACGAAGATCCGGTTCCAGGGCCTCGACTACAGCGAGCCGCTGCCCGGCTCGGCGGTGCTCTACAGCTTCCAGCAGGGCTACCAGGACAACGTCGCCGCCGTGCTGAAGTCCGGTCCGGAGGAGGCGCGCAAGACCCTGGACGCGGCCGGCTGGAAGCCCGGGGCCGACGGCATCCGCGCCAAGGACGGCAAGCAGCTCGAACTCGGCTACACCATGCTCGGCGACGACCCCATCGAGAAGGCCACCGCCAGTGCGTTCACCGCGATGCTCAAGGCCGTCGGCGTGAAGCTGGAGATCAACAAGGTCTCCGAGAACGACTTCTCCAAGGTGCTCAGCGACCGCCGCTTCGACCTGTTCATCTCCGGCAACCGCTCGACGGACCCCTTCGGCGCACGGTACCTGTGCGACTTCTACTGCTCCGACCGCGACTCCAACATCACCGGGTCCGGCACCCCCGAGCTGGACGCGGAGATCCGCGCCACCGGGGACATCGCCGACCTCGGCCAGCAGATCGCGGCCGTCAACAAGGTCGAGCAGAAGGCCCTCCAGCAGTACGCCTTCCTGCCGCTCTACAGCGGTCCCTCCACCTACGGCATCAAGAAGGGCCTGGCCAACGTCGGCGCCACCATCTTCTACAGCCCGCTGCCCGAGACCATCGGCTGGCAGAAGTAGTACCACCACCGGCGCCCGTCCCACGGGCGACCGGACGCGCGTGCGGCGGGGTGCCGCGTCCGATCGGGCGCCGGGCCCCGCCCCGGCGTCGTCCATCGGGTGCGGAACGC
>NZ_JBHTWX010000174.1:0-9234 GCF_042792155.1 Kitasatospora sp. NPDC056651
TGCGTGGTGTGGCCTCGGCTACGCCTCGGCGGGCGGTGCGGGGTTGGGGGAATTCGCCGGTGGCGAATTCGTGGGCGCGGCACGCGCCGTTGGGGCGGGCGTCTGGCGTCGCTGCGCTCCGCCTATCAGGCGGCTTTTCTCCGGGCCTACGGCCCGTCAACCGGTCGGCATTCCGGTCTTGTTCGGCCGATGTTTTCACGGCCCTACGGGCCGATTGGCTGGCAGGGTTTCCCGGGCTGCGCCCGGGGGTGAGCGTTGACGATGTGACGCGGAATTCGGGTAGCAGCCCATCCCTCCGGACGGGCGGGGTGCCGGCCGGGGCCTGCGGCCCCCGGCGTTGACGATGTGTCGCAGACTTCGGGTATCAGCCACAACCCCACCCCCGAAGGCCCTCCCCCGGTCCCGGCCGATGGCCGGTCCGCCGCCTGGTTGCTGGGCTGACGGCCCATCCTCCGCCCCCGGAGCGGGGCCTGCGGCCCTCGGAGGGAGCCGGTGGGCGTCCGGTCCGGCCGGGCCTCCCCGGCCCCGGTGGCGGGCCCTCACGGACGCCCCGCGCGGCGGCCCCTGACGAGCCCTCAACCGCAGACTCCAGACCGGAATCCGAAGCGTATCCGGCGGCGTTCCACCGGCTTCCGTACAGCTCTATCCTACCGGTTCGCTGGCGGGCACTGGAGGCGAACAGGCACCTCGCAGCGACCGTCCATCACGGCTCTATCCGGCCGCACTCCAGGCGGGAATCCGAATTCCCTCCCGCTCCCTTTCAAGCGGCAACCAGAACACCTTTCGGAGCGCAGCGGTGGGGAATCGAATTCGGGCACCTCAGAAATGGGCCTACGGCCCTCCCATGCCGACACGGCGACCGCCCTTCCTGACCGTCCAGGAAATCCCGCCCAGCGTCACCCGGGCAATTCCTGGAGTGGCGACACCAAACCGAACACCGGACCAGGTCGGGGCGCAGCGGGGCGACACCGAGCGGCCAGGGCGGGCACGGGCACAGCGGCCGGACAGCCGAGACGGGCGCAGCGGGACGGTGGCCAGGGCCAGGGCGCGGCGCCGGGCGACGCGGGCGGGCCGTCGAGGCCGGCCAACCGGCGCCACCCGGTGCAACACGGGGTGCAACACGCCCACCTGCTCCCAGCCACATAACGCCTGGTCAGACCCGCAACACGGCCCCGTGTTGCACCCCGCCGCAACACCGCGTTGCACCCCGCCACCGGCCACCCGGCCGCCGAGCACCACCACCAGGACCAGGCCGTCCAACACGGCCGGCCTTCCCGGGCGGCCACCAGCACCCGGCGGTCATCGGCACCCGGAAGGCGGCCACCACCGAGCACCGGCCGCGGCCCCACCCTCCGGCACCCTCCTGTCGCGCCCGGACCACACAGGGGAACAGGGGTATCCGCCCACGTCACAACACGCGACAGCACCCCATCGCGACAGGCAACGCGACAGCAAGCGCGACAACCCCACCACCAGGACAGCGCCGGGGCGGCCTCCCAGGCCACCACCACCAGAACGACCTCCAGGGCGGCCTGACGGCCACCCAGCCGCCCGACAAGGGGGCAGCGGACGGGCACGGCCTGGACGGCGGCGCGGCACCGGCCAGGCGCAGCAGGCCGGAACGACCCGGACGGCAGGCCCGGGACGGTGGCACCTAGCCCGGGCCATCAAATCGAACACCAACGCCCTCCATCATCCCCACGCCGCAATTCCGACCCGAATTCAGGCCACTGCCGGCAACCAATCCCACAAAATAATTCAACGGAATGTCCGGTGGAATTAACCCCCGAATTCACATTCAAAAATGCCCCGCCGGCCCTCAAGCGGGCCGACCCGGCCCCTGACTCCACCAATAATCACAGATAGTCACCAGAACAGCCCGGTCGCTGACCCTCTCAGGACGCGTCAACAGGTCCAACCAAAGGTCCAGACAACTAAGGCCTATGAGGCCATTTCACGCCCACAGCATCCAGCAGGTCACGCCCTGCGGCTCCTCGCCGGGTCGAGCTTGGCGTGCAGCACGCGGTCCTCCCACCACGGATCGTCCGGAGTGGAGACCAGCGCGGCCACCAGCTCGCGCTTGGGCGGGACCGGCAGCATCAGCGGGCCCAAGTCCTTTGCCGCGCGGGCCTGTACGCACTCGGGGCGCTCCAGCCGGTCCGGCCGGGCCTTCTCCCGCAGCTCCAGCTTCGAGCCCTCCTTCCCTCCGATCGAGCCTCGGCAGGTCCAGCACGGGCGCAGCGCAGCGTTGGTCGCGCGGACCGGACGAAGGGGCAGCGCCCCGCAGGATTGGTGTTGTCGGAGGAGGGGCTAAGCCGCAGGAGAGCCAGCCACCGCTCCGCGCGCGATGCGGGCGCGGCCGTCTGGCGACAGGACAACGAGGTAGTGCCGGTCCGTGTCCTCGACACGGACCAGTGTGATGGAGGTTTTGGCCGCTGCGAGCGCCTCGGCGGCCGGGCCGGCCTCCTCCGTCATCCGGTCGATCCGCGAGTGGAAGCGGGTGAGGTCCTTTGCCGGGCCGGTGATCCAGATCGCGATCCGCGCACCCCGGCGCAGCTCGGCGAGCAGGTCCGTACGCAGCGGCCCGTCTTCGGCTTCCTGGAGAAGCAGGTCGTGCAGGCGTTCCTGCCCGCATGGCTGGGACGGCGCCCCCTCGGCCAGCGCTCGACACTTGCGGCACGAGGCCAATGCCTGCGGCTGGAAGTGGTGCAGGAAGAGCTTCAGGTACCGGCCGCGGATCCCGCACAGGGTACGGCCCGCTCCCCCGGCGTGCTCGACACCGGGCACGCCTTCGACCTCGACCGCGGGGAACTCGGCCGGCTCACGTGCGGTCGCGAACGACCACGTCCCGCCCGAGGCGTCGAAATCAGGAGTGTCGACCATGCCAGGCAGCATGCCACGCCGAGCAGCTCGCCTCCCGTGCGAGGGCGCCGGGCAGCCGCACGACCCACATGCCGCGCTCCTCGACGAGGTGCAGGTTCGTCCAGGGCGGAGGCCAGCGCGGCCGCCAGCTCACGCTTGGACGGGGTCCGCCGCCGCGCGGGCCTACGCGCCGCGGCGCTCAGAGCATCCCGGACTCGGCTGTCCGGGCCAGGATGTGCTCTGCCTCGGCCGCCGTCAGACGCAGACGTGAAGAGCTTCTTTGCCCGAAACAGCGGACCGTGCATTCATATCCGCTGTCGGCGACCTCGGTGACGGACACGCACATGTGCATCGGCACATCGCACCCCTGAAGACCTCGTTCGAGGTGAAGGTGGCGGCGCAGCGCGGCGATTCTGTGGTGCGGTGGCAGGGTGCGGTGGGCGCGGCAGTCGTTGCAGTTCAGGAGGTGCTGCACGCTGCCTTTGCGGGCGAGGAACTCCTTGCCTTGGCCTTCCATGGTGTTGCAGCTGCCGCACAGGGGTCCGCGGATCAGGCCGTGTTCGTGGCAGTGGTCCCAGGCGGCTGCGGGCCGGGCCGGTTCGCATATCGCGCACAGGAAGTCCTCGGCCCGCGGTCCGCGTTCTCGGACGCCCGCGTAGGTGGCTCCTGCCAGTTCCTGCTGGTAGCGGCGCAGTCCTGCGGCGGCGCAGGCGGGGCAGATCACCTTCCAGCCGCTGGTGGTGGATGTGTGCCAGGTCGAGTCCGTGCTGTGCGCGCCGCAGGTGCCGCAGACGTGGCTGCTGGCAGCCAGCGCGGTCTCGGCCTCCTCCCACTGGTCGAGAATGAGAGCGAGGGTGCGCGGGATCAGCCATGTGTCGTGCGACCAGACCAGCGTGGGGACTGGAAGCACGCAGGCGATGGAGTGGTTGGCGCAGCACTGGAGCAGGCCCTCGGGGGTCAGGCCGCAGGGAAGCGCCCACCCGTCGGAGCGGCGCTGGCAGGACGTTCCGCACGAGCAGCCGTTCTTCATCCGCATAACGAAGCCCGCGTGGTCGGCCCAGCGACGGATCTGTTCTCTCCAGCCTGTGCGAGCTGGTGTCGCCGGCTTGGGCTTGCCGGGACTGTGTGGCCGTGGGTCGACGAGGTCGCTGGGGTCCCACGGCAGCGCGACTATGGTGCGCCCGGCCGTGCGCACCTCGGATTCGTCGAACTGCCACCGGTTTGCGAGCTTGTGGGCACGCACCGGCACATGCCCGAAGAAGACGGAATCGTGCTCGGCGAAACGCTTGTGCTGGAACTGCTCCGGCACCGTCGGGACCGGGCAGCCGCGCATCTCCTCGGCCAGGCACTGCACAGCCAGCTTTTGACTGATCATCCGACCAGCCTGCCACCCGGCTCTGACAACGGGCCCGGGTGATCGGCTGATCCGGTCTGGTGGCGCAGCTGCGAAGTTCTGCCGACTGAACCGGGTCGCAACCGCGGGTCCTGGCGCCCTTCCGCAACAGGCTGCGGGTCGCTTCCGTCCTTTGTCAGTGGGGCTGTGGCGGGGAGGTCGTCTGCCAGGGGCCGAGGGCGTCGAGCAACGCGGTCTGCTGGGCAGTGTGCCCTCCGGTGGAGGCGAGGCAGTTCTGCTTGCGTAGCCAGGATCCGGGGCGGAAGTGGGGGTCGCTCGTGTGGCCGGTGCGGTTGACCGGGCCGGTGAGGCTGCCGCCTTCGGCGAGGTAGGCGGTCAGGCGGCGGTAGGAGCGGTTCCAGTCGGGCTCCAGTTGCCAGAGCGGGTCGAGGGCGTCGAGGGCGTGGTGCTGGTGGTCGGTCAGGCCCGCGGCCTTGCGCTGGCGGCGCATCCAGGCGCCGATGGCGTAGCCGTCCAACGTTGCTTTGACGGGGATGGCGAGGTGTCCGGTGCGGGCCGCCCAGGCGCGGGCGTAGGCATGGCCGCGTTCCCAGGCGCCTGCGTTCTTCGACCAGATCATGCCGAGTGCGTCGAGTTCGGTGATACGGGCGAGGGCGAGTTCACCGCAGCCCTTGAGGTGGCGCTGGCGGGCGATCCAGGTCATCAGGGGGCTGTCGTGGTCGGGGTCGGTGGGGTCCAGGTGGTGGTGTTCGGCGTGGAAGGCGGCCGCATCGACGTACATGCGCTCCCACTCGCGCCAGCGCGTGCCCTGTTCCTTCAGTCGGCGGCGCCGCTGGACTGCGCCGGCCAGGTGCGGTGGCAGGTCGGGAATGTCGACGAAGGCTGTCCAGTCGGGGCCGTCCGGCAGCGCTGCGGGGAAGGCGTAGCGGGTTGGGCGCTTCGTGGGGTGGGGGTGCTGGGGCGGGCGCAGTCGGCAGTGCTCGGCGCTCTGCAGCAGGGGTGCCAGGGAGTGCTCGGGCGGGGCGAGGAGGCGGGTGCTGGCGGTGGTGAGGCTCAGGTAGTGGGCGGTGGCGTCCAGCAAGAGGCCTGCCCAGGGCGGGAGTTCGTAGGTGGCGCAGCGGGCGGGGGTTCGGCCGTGGGGTGGAGCGTGGAGGGTGAGGGTGGCGCGGGTGGGGTGGTAGTCGGCAAGGGTGGCAGTGGCGAGGTGGTGGAAGGGCGCGCCGGTGACGAGGGTGGTGGCGAGCGCTGCGGCGTGTTGGGGGTGGGCGAGACGGTGGATGCGCTGGACGGCCTCGCTGGGGAGGCTGTCGAGCAGGGGGCGTCCCTTGGTGCTGGGCGGTGCGGGGGTGCAGGTGGTGCAGAGGGGTTCGGGGATGTCCGACAGGGCGAGGCGGGTCAGGGTCGGGATCGTCAGCCAGTCGAGGCTGGAGGCGCGCGGGATGGGCGGCAGCGACGTGCTCGGCTGGGGGCAGGGCAGGGCGTGCGGGGGCAGGCCTGTGGTGGTCGTGTGCGCTGTCTGGTGCAGGGCCGCGGTGAGGGCGGGTGGCGTGGTGCGGTGGCAGACGAGGGTCAGGTGGATGCCGGTGCGCTGCTGCAGGTCCAGCAGGAGCCGCCAGGTGGGCGGGGCGAGGAGGTGGGCGCGCAGGACAGTCACGTGCCGGGCAGAGGTGGCGAGGATCCAGGCGGCCGTGGCCGCCCACAGCAGGCCGTGGGCTCTGCTCCAGGGGCCGGGCGGGGTGTAGGGCTTGTCGAGGGCGGCCAGGACGTCGAGAGCGAGGTCGTCGGCGCGGGTGGTGCCCGGAGTCGGGTGCACGGTGATACGGCCAGCAGCGGGGTCGTGGGCGGCCAGCGCCGCCCTGGTGCAGGCCGCGTCGTCGCCCGGGTCGAGAGCCAGAGTGACACCGGGCACCGGGCGCGGGTTCACGTGCTGATGCCGATGCGGTCGTAGACCTGGCGCAGCAGGTGCTCGTCGATACGGGTGCCGCCCTGGGCGGCCAGGCCGTCGGTGGCGAGTTTGGTGATGCGGGCCCAGGCGCGGAAGTTGCCGTGCGCGGCCTGCTTGTCGACCAGGGCGATCAGATCGGCGTCCACGCCCTCCCACAGCGGATGGAAGGCGGGGATGGTGGCCAGAACCTCGGGCAGGGTGAGCGGGCGGGCCTGCTGCCAGATGTAGACGCGGGAGGCGAGCATCGGCTCGCGGCGCAGCACCTTCGCGCAGCCGTCACCGCCGGCGAAGACGACGGCGATGTCGGTTGCGGGGTCGTCCCACAGGTAGCGCCAGTACTCGAAGCACTCCCTGGACATCCACTGGGCCTCGTCGCAGACCAGGACGTGGAAGCCGCGGGCCAGGGCGTCTTTGAGGACGGCGTCGAACTCGATCGGGCGTGCGGGCGGCTCGCCGGGAAGTCCGAGCGCGCGGAAGAGCTCGTGGCGGATGTCGCGCGGGGTGGGGCGGGCCCGGAACGCGATCCGGTAGGAGTTGTGCGGTGCGAGCAGGCGCAGCGAGGCGTTCACCGACAGGGACTTGCCGTTGCCGGCCGCGCCGGAGATGCACATCATCGCGCGGGCCTCCAGGGTGGCGGCGATGTTCTCCCGGGCGGTGCGTAGCGCCTCGGTGGCGACGGTGCAGGCGCCTTCCAGGTGCAGGTAGTGATCGGCGCGCTCCGGCGGCAGCATGCCGGGACGGACGGCGGGTGCGGTGGTCACGATGCGGGCTCCTACGGATTCAAGAGATAGGAACGGGCGGGCAGATGGGGCCGGTGGCGGGTCTGAATGGGGTCACGGCCCGGCCGGCCGGGCCAGGGCGACGAGCGGGGCTTTAAACGGGTCGTAGGCGGACACGGGTGCGACTGCGGTGCGGTGCGGACTGCGGCCGTTCAGGCCCGTGGATCCGCTGGGTCGCCGTCGGCGCGCTCGGGCTCGGCATGCGCCGTGGTGCGGGGCAGGACCCATCCGTCCGGGACCGGGGCGTGCGGGAGCAGCCCGGGCAGGGCCAGCGCTTGGAGGTCCCGGCCGTCGGCTGCTGCGAGTTCGGCGTCGGCCTCGGCTGCGGTCAGGGTGGCGAGCGGGCGTGGCGGGGCCGGGGTGGTCGCGGCCGCGAACCGCCGGCGGCGCAGCTTCTCCGCGGCCTTCAGGTCCGCGCGCAGCCGGCGGGCGGCGGCGGTGCGAGCCGCTCGCAAGGCGCGGACCTGTTCCGGGCTCGCCTGCTCGGCGAGATGAGCGGAGCCAAGGTGGCGGCCGGTGGACGCGTCGAATACCTCGATCTCGCCGACGTGGTGCGGGAGATGGCGAAGGCGGACCTTCGTGCCGGTGTAGCCGACCATCCACGGGGCGATGTAGGCATGGCGGCGCCAGGAGATGCCGTTCGTGGTGATCGTGCGGGTGCGGCCGTCGTCCTCCAGGGCGAAGAACGCGAGGTGCTCGGGCGGGACGTCGCGCAGGGGCGTCGGGTCCGCGTTCCAGGCTTCGAGGGGGGTCAGGCCGCCCAGGCCGGACGGGTGGTGCTCGGTGTTCCACCAGCGCACCCAGTCCAGGAGCAGCGCGACGAACGCGGCGAACGTCAGCGGCGGCGCGTCCGGATCGGCGAGCCGGCCTCCGGTGAGTTTCTGGCGGTGGGTGTAGCACGGCAGGGAGACGAGGAACATCTCCTCCACAGCGTCGTTCAGCGCCTCGACCGTGCCTTTCAAGTACGGGGTGTAGGCAGGCAGGTCATGCACGGGGACGGCGAACGCGCCCAGCGCGGCGGTCACCGTGGTGGACAGGAATTCCTTGCCCCGGTCGACACGAACCAGGGCGGGTAGGCCCCCGGCGGGGCCGAACGGTTCGGTACGGGTGATCGAGGCGCGCAGCGCGGCCAGCACCGCGTCCCTCGACGGGGCGTGCGGTGTGACGGCCAGGCCGAGGATGTACTTGGTGGCGCAGTCGATGAACCACGTGATCCACGGACACCCCAACTCGCCCTCGACATCGATCTGCACCGGCACGTGCTTGTGGTCGCCCTCCCAGCACGCGTTCCTCCACAAGGCCGGCCGCTTCCCGAACACGTCGTGCGCCCGGCGGGCCGCCTCCCCGCCGCGCAGACCGGCCCGCTCCCCCATCGACAGGTCCCTGCGGACCGCCCGCTGCAGGGCGCGCAGCGACGGAACGCAGGCGGTGGGGTCGTCGGCGGCTTGGGCGGCGAGCTCGCGGTGGACCGCGGCGGTGTTCCCGCCCCAGAACGCCAGCAGGCGCCGGATTTCCGGGGTGACCGCCGTGCGCTCGCGCGGCCGGGCCGAAAGGCGCCCTTCCGTGCGGGCGGCAGCCAGCCAGTACCAGACCGCCCTCTCCGTCACCCCCATCGCGGATGCCACCAGCCGCACATGAACGGTCGTCAACTCGCCCCGGCTGTCCAGATCCATCAGCCGGGCCACCGATCCCTCGCGCCCTGCTGCAGTGGCCGGCTGGAACTGGCGCGGATCAAGCGGCGGGGGCATGCCCTGCTGTTCGGGTCTCACAGCCGCCTCCGGTCCACTGAAAGAACGCCGTCGTCTGACGAAGGCGAACTGTCCCGCGGACGCAGAGCCCATCCCGACACGCCGACCAGCACCACACGATGGACGGAACCACCACGACACCGTGTTTCAGCGGGAGCGGCGCATCCGGAAGCCGGTGTCGTTGGCAGCTGGAGCCTTGGGTTGAGGACGACGGCATCGTTCAGCGGCACGACGCTGCTCGTGCGGTTGTCCCTGGGACACTGCCGCCAGGCGCGCCTCGTCAGCGCGCCATGGTCTACTCCCCCGGGGCCTACACAAGGACTCTAAGCTCCCCGCGATCCGCGGTCAGCCCGGCTGTACGCGGCCATGCATCCCGGTTGGCGATCGGCCCCATGCGCGGCCGACGGGTCCGCGGTGCCGAGCGCGGCACATGTGCGGACGGCCGGGTCCTTGAGGTTCCCCCGTTGAGCGGGAGGTGGTGATTACCTGGTCAGGACGGGTGTGGGTGGTTCGATGGCCACTTGTTCGGCCGTCGCCTGGTCGGCG
>NZ_JBHTWX010000175.1:0-9105 GCF_042792155.1 Kitasatospora sp. NPDC056651
CCGCCCCACCCGCATCCACTCACTCTGCACCCAACACGGCATCGCAACGGCGGCCTGAGCCTGACCTAGATCAAATACTTCGCCAGCAGAGTCGCCTGAAACGATTCTTCGGCAGGCCGGCGGGGCCCGCACCTCGGCCCGCACCGCGCCGGCACTCCACTCGGCTCCGGATCGATCGATTATTCTTGCATGCGCTGGATAGCCGCCTTTGCCGATATTTTCAAGATGGACATGTCCCGGGCTTCGGTCGCATCTGGAAGGAGACCCGGACCCATGACCACCACAGACCCCGCATTGACCGCCCGCACCAACGGATGGGAGGCCTTCTACCTCCTGTACGGCCGGATCGAGGCGCACATCGAGCGCGCCCTCCAGGCCGAGCATGGCCTGAGCGTGCGCGAGTAGTCGCTGCTCGACGTGCTCGGCCGCCAGCACGACGGCGAGGGCGGACACCCGCAGATGAAGCGGCTCGCCGACACGGTCGCCCTCAGCCGGAGCGCTACCACCCGCCTCGTCGCCCGCCTGGAGGACCGCGGCCTGCCCGACCCCCATCCGGCACGGCGAAGCCCGCCGGCAACCGGAGTCGACCACACCCGCGCGCATCCGCCGCCCGCTCCACGGTCACTGTGAACGTTCGCGGAACGCTTCGTTCCGAGACCGCCGGCCCGGTGGCCCCGACCGACCGGCAGGAGGCCGTCGCCGAGCTGTCGGCGGAGTGCTGGCGCGGCCCCTGGTGGACCGTTGTACGGGGTGGTGGCGGGACCGGGGGTCTTGCGGGTCGGCCGGGAGGTTCCGGGTGCGGGTGCGGGTGCGGCGAGTCGGGCCGGGTTGTCCGGCGGCGGGAGGCCGCTGCCCGGCGCCGGGCCCGACGCCGGGACCGAAGGGGCGCCTACGCGCGGTAGAGGGCACGGGCGTGTGTCATGCCGGCAGGCCCGTCCTGGCCGATGTCGAAGAAGTGGTCCACCTGCCATGCCTGCGTGCTGCGGGCCTGCCGGTTGGCCGTGGTCACCCACGGCGGGTAGACACGGAATCCCCGTTTCCCGCCGCAGCCGTTGCGGGAGACGATGCCGCGCTCGCACAGCACCTCCCGCGGGAACACGAACTGCCCGAAGCCGTCGTCGTCGCGGCTGCTGACGACGAAGAGATCCACCTCGTCCTCGGTGTCGAAAGGCCGGATCGGTCCCTCCTTCGACCGCTGCCACACCGTGACGAACTGGCCCACCTTCGTCGGGGTGGTCCTGGCCACGCGGAACCGCACCGAGCGGCCGTCGACCGTGAATCCGCAAGCCGCGTATCCGGCACCCTCCGATTCGGCCACCGGCGGCGAACAGACGAAACCGCACGGGTCGTACACCGATGCCTTCGCCGCCAGCAGATCACCGTGAAGCCCCGCCCACGGCTGATTCGTCACCATCCCACCATCCTGCCATCGCCACCGCCGACCAGCTCCAGCGCCTGCTGCGCCCCGGGGCGGTGTAGAGCAAGGCGGTCCGGCCGGACGGGCTCGGCGAGCCGCTCCTCGCTCAGGCCCTGTGGGTGCCTTGGTGCTGTCAGGCCGGCCGGGCGTCGGTCCGGTCGAGAAGGCCCGTGATGGTCTCCGCGACGATGCCCGGCTGTTCGGCCTGGATGAAGTGAGCTACAGCCCGCAGGTGAAGGGCACGATCGAGGCGCTGAACGACGCGGTTCAGGAGATGTTCCTCGTATCCCTGCCGCGCTATACCCACCGCCCCAAGCCCACCGGAGGCCGGAGCGCCGGTCCGGACGCGCCGCCGCCGACGTTCGCCCCGTTCGTCACGCTGCTCCTGGAGCGGGTTCGCTGGTGGAACACCGAGCACCACCCGGCCGCCCTGGGCGGCCTGACCCCCTCGAAGCCTGGATGGCGGACCCTACGCCGCGAGTTGTCCGAGGCTGGGTGCAGGATACCGGCCATGTCCTCACACGAGATCTCCGCCACAGCAGACCCGGACCCGGCCGCGATGCTTCACCGCACCGATTGGGCGGCGCTCGCCCATGCCTACGGCCCGGCCGCGACCACCGCGGACGATCTGCTCGGGTTGCTGGAAGACGATCCCGAGGTCCAGGCCGCGTCGCTGGGCCGGCTGGAGATGTCGGTTCTCCACCAGGGCTCGCTCTACTCCGCGACCGCGCCCGCGGCCCTGTTCATCGCCGGGGTTCTCCCGCATCCGCGCACGCTGGCCGTTCACGAGAGCTTCTTCCCGTGGGACGACCGCACACGCCCGCTGAGGGCGGCGCTGCTGGAATGGCTCGGTCAGTTCGCCGAGTCCGCGGCCTTCGACGATGAGGCTCTCGCCGACCCACAGGACGCGGAAGAAGCCGAGGCGTCGGAAGCCGTACACGCGTGCCGGGCTGTCCGGCCGCAGATCTTCGACGCCATCGCGCCGTTTCTCGACGACCGGGACGAGACGGTCCGGGAGGCCGCGCTCGGCGCCGTGACGCATTTGCTCGCGGCCGACGACCTCGCCGATCGGATACCCGTTGCGGCCGGCCGCTTGGAGCGCCTGGCCTGTGGCGGGGGAGGACGCCGCGAGCGCGCGGGTGCGCTGCTCACCCTGGCCCGCTGGGGACGGGACACCGCGACGCTTCTCACTGACGAGGACCCGGCCGTGCGCACATGTGCCGCGCTCGGCACCGCGGACCCCTCGGCGATCGACGTCCTGTTGGCCGAGCTCGCCGACCCTGTCGCGGTGGACGGTTGGTTCGACGAGCCGTTGCCCCAGGTCGACGGCTGGTTCCGTTTCACCGTGCTGCGGGGGCTGCTCGAGCGTGCCGAGAGTTTCGAGCAGGTCCTGCCCGTTGCGCTCGCCCTCATCCCGTTGTGCAGCCAGTACAGCGTCGACCGGGACTGGGGCCCGCTGCTCGCTTGCGCCTTCCCCGAGCCTCATCCGGCAGGAGCCGCCCTGACAAGGGCCCAGAGCGTCTTCCTGACGGCCTTGCTGGAACGGGACTCCTGTTGGGGGCCGATTGCCAACCGGATCCTGTGGCTGCGTGGGGCCGGGCTGCCGGTGGAGCGCGGGGAGCTTCGGGTCCTCGTGCGGACTGCGGGGGAGTAGATCCCGGCGTGCTGACGGAGCGCGTCGGGCCGCGCCGATGGTGCCCAGGGGAAACCACATCAGTGGCGTCGTGTCGCCGAACGCTACCGTCGCCTTCAACCTGCGGCTCAAGCCGAGCCGCTTGCCGGCATCCGGAGGATTTCAAGTCCAGTGAGACAGTCGTGACGCTATGAGGTTTGTGGTGCGGGTTCCCTGCGCTTGGCCGGGTCATTGATCCAGGCCGTCTGCGGTATCTCGGGCGGTCGGGGACGACGGCCGAAGCGTTCGGGATGCCGGGCGTATGCCTTGGCGAGGGTGACGGCCCGCTGGTCGCGGATCTCCTCCGCGGTGCCGAAGTGGACGCTGGCGGGTGTGTGAAGTCCGATGCCCGAGTGTCGGTGCTCGTGGTTGTAGTACGAGATGAAGGCGTCGAACCATTCGCGGGCGTGGGCCGGGGAGTCGAACCGCTTCGGGAAGTCGGCCATGTACTTGGTGGTCTTGAACTGGGCCTCGCTGTACGGATTGTCGTTGGAGACCTTGGGCCTGGAGTGGCTTCGGGTGACGCCAAGGTCGATCAGTAGTTGGGAGACCTTTTTTGAGGTCGTCGAGGTGCCGCGGTCGGCGTGCACGGTCTGGGGCACGATGCCGTTGCGCTCGATGGCTTCGCGGATCAACTCCTCGGCCCGCTCGGCTGATTCGGCCAGCTCGACGGTGTGGCCGACGATGTAGCGGCTGAAGATGTCGATGATGACGTAGGCGTGGTACCAGATGCCCTTGCGGGGGCCGGCTGCCTTGGTGATGTCCCAGGTGAACACCTGAGAGGGACCGTCGGCGACCAGTTCGGGCACCGTCTTGGCCGGGTGGGTGGCCTGGCGGCGTCGCTCACCGCACTGCCCGCGTTCGCGCAGGACGGTACATCGTGGAGACCGAGCAGTGGTAGCGTCCGGCGTCCAGCTCGCGGGCCCAGATCTGCGCGGGAGGCAGTTCGGCGTACTCGGCGTTGTTCATCAACTCCAGGACCGCTGCCCGCTCTTCGGGTTTCAGGGCTGACGGCTGGAGCTGTGGCCTTCTGGGCTCGCGCACGGGCGGCGGCTTCGGCCTGCGGTAGTGGGTGGCCCTGGAGCGGCCGGTCAGCCGGCATGCGGCCGTGATGCCCAACTTCTGCTCGATGCCGGTGAACGCCTCGTCCACGACGGGGTCGGCGGCGTGTGTCAGTCCGCGCTCTCGGAGATCATTTCCAAGAGCGCCGACGCTTTTCCCGGCACCTCCAGCGCGGCTTTGTTCCTGGCCGGTTCCTTCTCCAACCGTTCCACCTGGCGGCGCAGCTTCTCGTTCTCGACTTCGGTGGCGGACTTCTTCGGACGGGCCGTGCTCGTGCGCCGGTCGACCGACTTCTCCAGAGCCCCGGCATCGCGCGCGGCCCGCCACTCGGTGACGTGCGAGTGGTAGAGGCGCTCGCGGCGCAGGACCGCGCCCTTCTCGCCCTCGGGCGCGGCGTCCTACTCGGCCACGATCCGCAGCTTGTACTCGGGGCTGAACGTGCGGCGCTTCGGCCTGGGGGCCGGGTGGGGCGTAGACGGGTTGGTGCTGGTCATCAGGGGTGGAACTCCTACTCGGGCCCTCTCAGGCTAACCCGACAAGGCGGGATGTCTCACCCAAGGCTGGCAGAGAGGGGATGAGCCATCCGGGGATACCGGTGACGCTCTGCTCGTACGGGTGTGCGTTATGGTGACGACTGGCCATGAGACCTTGGGGGGTGACGATGGCTAACACTGGCCTGGTGCACCAGGTGCGGATGATACGGGCGGGGGCCGGGGATCCGGCGGTGATGCTGGCGCAGTTCCGACTGAGTGCGGTGTTGGTGCCGCTGTGGGGCGATGAGGCGGTGTGGACGGCGGACGAGGGAGGTCTGCGGTGGATCTTCGCGTTCTCGTCCGAGGAGGAGCTGGCGGCGTTCGTCAGGTCGAAGGGGCTCCCGCTGGGCGGCTTCCCGTACATGACGGTGCTGGGGAGCAGGCTGCTGGATGTGGCGGTGCCGGGTCTGGGTGTGCCCGGGGGAGTCGCGCTGGACGTGGAGGGGAAGGAGCCGATGCTCTTTCCTCCGGTGCGGGGGATCGTGCCGGACGAGGTGGTCCTGGACGGGCCGGTGACGACGGAAGGTGTGGGCGTTGGGTGAGGGATATCAGGCGGATCCCGAGGCGTTGAGGCTGGTGGCGGACGGCCTCAACGGGGTGATCGCCGAACTGAAGTCGATCGGCATAGCCGGGGTCGCGGAGGGCGGGCGCGGCTTCACCGAGCTGGAGCTGGGCGGGATGGACGCCGGCGAGTCCGGGCTGTCGTCGACGTTCGGGGAGTTCTGCGAGCGGTGGAACTGGGCGGTCAGATCGCTGGTGGTGAAGGGCTCGAACATGGCGGGCAAGATCGGCCTGGCCGCCGGCACGTACCACGAGCAGGAGCGGTACGCGAACGGGCTGATGAAGGACGTCGTGGCCGGCGCGATGGGCAATCCCCACCTGACCGAGGAGCAGGTCGAGCACGAGTCGTGGTCGCAGGTGTGGGGCGACAACCCGATCAGCGACATCATGCACCCGGACTACTCCGGCAAGTCCTTCGACAAGGCCGGTGAGGACATCAAGCAGCAGTGGCAGAAGGCGGCCCAGGACGCGATCCAGAAACCCGGCGTCGTCAACATGACGCTGAACGCGACGGTCGGCCCCGTTCCGCCGGCCCCGGAGAAGTGACGGCATGGGATTCCTCGGAGACGCCGTGGACTTCGTCGACGATGCCGTCGACAGTGGGACGAAGTTCATCGCCAAGGGCCTGCAAGAGGGCGGGCACCTGGCCGGGAAGGCACTCGACGAAGCAGGCCTGCACAGTGCCGGACAGACCGTCAGCGGCTGGGGCGACGACATCGCGGACGACGCCGGTCTCAAGGTCGCCGAGCGCAGCCTCGACCAGAGCGACGACCCGAAGGAAGTGCTGCACGGCGATGCCAAGCGGCTGAACGAGGTCGCCGGTCACCTGCAGAAGTTCCACGACGCGTTCGACAAGGCGGGCCAGGGCCTGACCCGTCTGGACACCAGCCACTGGACCGGAGAGGCAGCCGAAGCCTTCCGCCGGGACTTCGACCCCCAGCCCAAGCAGTGGCTGACGGCGGCGGATTCCTTCGCGAAGGCCGGCACCGCCCTGGCCACCTATGCCCACACCGTCGGCTGGGCACAGGACCAGGCCAAGGACGCGGTCAGGATCTGGAAGGAGGCGCAGAAGAAGACCGACGCCGCCGCCAAGACCTTCATGAGCGACGCGATGACCTACAGCCTGCGGCTGAAGGCGTACAACGCGACACCAGCCGACCAGCGCGAGGGGGACCCGCCGGCCGACCCCGGCGAGTTCACACCCCCCGCGGAGGCGGTCGCTCAGTTCAAGGAGGCCGAGGACAAGCTCGACGCCGCCCGCACCCAGCGGGACTCCGCCGCCCGTACGGCACTCGCGGCCATCAAGGCGCTCGTGGAGTCCGCCCCCGCGATGCCGAGCCGGACGGAGATCCTCAAGGCCGACCTGATGGACACCGCCACGTCCGTCCCGCAGCTCGGCCTCCACTTCGGCGGCGGCCTCGTGAAGAGCGTCGTCGACCTGAACAGGCTCCTGCGCAGTGTGAACCCGTTCGACCCCTACAACATCACGCACCCCGCCGAGTACGCCACGGGCCTTTCCGGCCTCGTAGCCGGTCTGGGCACGGCTGCCAACAACCCGACCGAGGCCGTCAAGGGCCTCGTCGGCAGTGGCTGGGGCTCCGATCCCGCCGAAGCCGCCGGCAAACTCGTCGGCAACCTGCTCCTCGTTCCCGAGACAGGGGGCGGCAGTGTTGCCGCCTCCGTCGCCGAACGCGAGGCCGTCGCCGTAGCCGAGAACGCGGCCAAGAACGCTGCGAAGGAAGCCGCCGAAAACGCTGCCAAGGAAGCGGCTGAGAAAGCCGCAAAGGAAGCCGCTGAGAAGGCGGCCAAGGAAGCCGAGCTGGCTGGTCTCCCACCGGATCTCCGGAGAATCCGTGAGCTGGAGGGGCAGAGCGTCTCCGAATGGCCGACCGACCCCTTGAAGTCGGCGGCTAATAAGAATGTCGATCTTTCCGACATGGAATATGCTCCGAAATGGCGAACCACGCACGAGGATCTCTACCGCTTCGACAATAGGAGCCCTAGCCAGGTCTTCACCCCCGATGGCGGATTTCAGCCGTGGTCCGAGGGCTACAACGATCTCTACGGTTATGCAAATAGCAATAGGGGATCCATATTTGTTGGAACAACTCGCGACCCGGAGAGCATGGTCGGAGGAGGGAAGCCCTGGCGTTATGATATCGATGCCGAAGGGGGTGTCGACGTAAATGCCACGCTCGGAAAGCACAGTCCATACGAAGAAGAGGCGGAGGTGGCTTTTCCGGGCGGGGTCAACCTTGAGAACGTCAAGGGCGCCTGGGAGATGCAAGATGGCAAGCCGATCCGCTACGTCGAGAATCCGTACTACAGGCCGGAGGCGGGTAGGAATCCGGGTGGCCGTGCGCCCTAGGGGTGGGAATTGTCATGACGACGGTACGGCGCGGGAGCGTCTGGAAAGGTAGGTGACAGGTGGCAGCTGGCGGCAAGGAGCCGACCCTGACCAGTGCCATGCGCGCCGAGGCCCGGAAGCGGCCGGGCCAGTGGCTCTACTCGGTGGATCCCGGCTTCGATCCAAACGGAGAGGTGCCTCCGCAGGGAATCGCGGGAGCCTGGAGGATCGACGATTCCGGAAACGTGGCGGAATTTTTGCACAATCCAAACTACATGCCTTCGCCAATGGCGCTCGGATTCGCCCGGCCCGCTAATGAGCTGGAAAATAAGCTGCAGCTGACGGTCGCCGGGTATTTCGGTGAGAAGCGGTTTGCGGCGGAAATTCTGGAGGCGGAGCTATTTGTCTACACTGGCTCAACGTGGCGGGGCCCCGCCACTATTCCCGGAGAAGACGGCAGAAGAGTGATTGACGGCTGCACGTCACTCGAACACATTCCGAAGGACTGGCCGGGCGCCGTGCCGATACCGGCGAGTCTGCTGCTTGAGATCCCGGGCTCGGTAGACTTGCGCGTCAATCCCGGTAGTCGGGTTACCGTGACCATCCCCATCGAAGACCTGAGGGGGGCCATGGCGCCTGGCACGAGCGATGGGAGTGGAAATTGACCACTGCTGGAAAAACCCCAACCACAGAACAGTATGATGACGCGAGGGCATTTGTCATCGGCTGTCAGCGGCGCAATCGTTCCAGAGCAGTGTCATGCGGGACCGACGTCGCCGCGGTGTTCGATGCATGGTCTCAGCTCATGGACAAGAACCTGGCGCAGACCAAGGTAGCGATGAACAAGGGCGAGATCGAGCAAGCTGCTTCTTCATGGGCCGTCGTGCTGGACGGCATCTCGGCCTGGGTCACACGCTCCGATTTTCCGCCCTCCCTGTACACCGACACGTACGCATCGCGCTACGGGGGCTGAACGGACCGGCCAGCCCCGTGCTGCCGGGCCCGCTACGGCAGCTGGTGAACAACTGAGCATGCCGATGTCTGGCCGTGCCAGGATGCACCCGTCGCCGCTGCACTGGGATCTTGGGTTGGTGGAGTACGCGGTGGATCAGGGCCAGGGACATGCCCTGGAGGCCCAAGACCGAATGCTGGAAACACGGGGCAAGGTCCCTGAAGAGTGCGGTGGCCGGGCAGGCGGCCGGTCTGAAAGAGCTGCGCTGTCTCGACGGGAAGCAATGGGCAGCGCTCGGTGGAGATGCAAACGGTGTGGGGCCGCCCTGCTCGGGCGGCCTCACACCGTTTCAGCGTCCGACCCGGAGAGCGAGGACTACGCGGGACCACGGAACGACTGGTGACAAAAGCCGGCCCCCTCACGCTCCAATCGCGAGGGGACCGGCCTCCAGGGTAGGCCCGGGTGGGGCCGTCACCCCGCCGCGGAAGGCGAACGGGATCTGCCCGCCGGAAGTCCGCACAGCACGGGAACGTGCCCGACACGAGCCTTCCTCCGGGCGCA
>NZ_JBHTWX010000176.1:0-5862 GCF_042792155.1 Kitasatospora sp. NPDC056651
CCGGCGGACGGGCCGGCCCCGGGGGCCGGGGCGGTGCCGGGCGCGGCCGGCGGGCCGGCGGTCGGGCCCGCGGCCCAGCTGCCGCGCAGCCGGTCGGCGGCCTCCGAGGCCGAGCGGTCCGCCTGCACGTTGGTCCACCACAGCGAGTAGGCCACGAACAGGCCGAGCACCAGGCCCATCGTGATCAGCAGTTCGCCGAACACCCCGAGCGCGACCAGCGCCCGGCTCCGCCTCCGCCCGCCCGGGGGCGGAGGCGGCGGAAAGGCTTCCTCCACGGGTACGGCCGACTGCTCCGTGTCGTCCTGCATCTGCGCTGCTCCCCCTCCGGACCGGGCGGCAGGGCGGCTACTGCCCGCCCGTGATCGCGGCCGGCTTGCCCTGGGCGCGCGGCCGTTCCTCGATCATCTTGCCAAAAACGATGAGACGGAACTTGGAGGTGAACTCCGGGGTGCAGGTCGTCAACGTGATGTAGCGGCCCGGGCCGGCGTACCCGGCGCCGTTCGGCACCGGCTTGATCACGCTCACGTTGTTGGGGGAGGTCTCCGGGATGCCCCCGGTGACCTCGTAGGTGTAGTAGCCCGCCGCGGTCTCCACCACGATCTTGTCGCCCTTGCCGAGCTCGTTGATGTACCGGAACGGCTCGCCGTGGGTGTTGCGGTGGGCGGCCAGCGCGAAGTTGCCCGCCTTGTCGGCCGGCATCCCGGTGCCCGCGTAGTGGCCGACCAGGCCCTTGTCGAGCACGGCCGACTTGGAGGTGCCCTCGGCGATCGGGAACTTCAGCCCCAGCTTGGGCAGGTGGACGATGGCGAAGCCCTTGCCGGGCTCGAAGACCTCGGGCTTGTTCGGGTCGGGGGCCGGCTGCCCGGGCTGCGCGGGCGGCGGCGCCGCGTCGAACTGCTGCTCCAGCCGGTTGCGGGCCCCGTCGGCGGCCGCGTCGGCCTGCACGTTGGTCCACCAGAGCTGGTACGCGACGAAGAGCAGCATCACCAGGCCGAGCGTGATGCACAGTTCGCCGACGCCCCGGGCGGCCACCACCAGCGGGGACTCCTTGGGGCGCGCCCGCCCGGCCGCACGGCTCTTCGCGCGGCGCCGTCCGTTGCCGGAGCGCAGCGAGGTGCGGCCCTGGGCGGCACGGCGGCGCTCCGCGCGGCCTCCGGTGGGCGGGGCGGGTTCGTCGGTCGGCGCGCCGGTGCCGAGGTCGGCGGGCAGCCGCAGCTGGAGAGTCTGGTCGGGCAGCCAGGGGTACTCGGGCCCGTCCACGATGGGCTCCTGGGCCTGCTCGTACACGCCCCAGGCGTCCTCGGGCACGGCCTGCACCGGGTACCCCGGCTGGTGCGGCGCGCCGCCGGAGCCGTCGTCCCGGTGCCCGCCGTACTGCTGCATGGTGCCGTACGGATCCGCCTCCGGCTGGAAGCGCCCGTCCGGACGCAGCGCGGTCACGCCGGTCAGCCCCGGCCGATCACCGGGGCGAGCCCGGCCGACCGGTCGACCGCCTGGGGGAAGCCGCACTCCGCCAGCCAGTTGGCGAGCATCCGGTGCCCGCCCTCGGTGAGCACCGACTCGGGGTGGAACTGCACACCCTCGACCAGCAGTTCACGGTGCCTCAGGCCCATGATCACGCCGCTCTCGGTGCGCGCGGTGACCACCAACTCGGCCGGTACGGTGGCCGGCTCGACCGCGAGCGAGTGGTAGCGGGTCGCGGTCAGCGGCGAGGGCAGGCCCGCGAACACCCCGCCGTCCTCGTGCTCGACCGGCGAGGTCTTGCCGTGCAGCAGCTCCGGTGCCCGGCCGACCACCGCGCCGTACGCGGCCGCGATCGACTGGAGGCCCAGGCAGACGCCGAACACCGGCAGCCCGATCCGCGCGCAGTGGTGCACCATGTCGATGCAGACCCCGGCCTCCTCCGGGCCGCCCGGTCCGGGGGAGAGCAGCACGCCGTCGAAGCCCTCCGCGCCGTCGCGGCGGACGGCGTGGTCGACCGTCACCTCGTCGTTGCGCAGCACCTCGCAGGTGGCGCCGAGCTGGTACAGGTACTGCACCAGGTTGAAGACGAAGCTGTCGTAGTTGTCCACCACCAGGATGCGGGGCGGGGTCGGCGGGGTCGTCATGCGCGCGTGGTCTCCGTGGGTGCGGTGCTGGAAGGGGGTGCCGGGCCCGGCGGCTCAGCCGGCCGCGGCGCCGTCGCCGCCGCCGTCCACCGTGACGTCGCCGAAGGGGAGCAGCGGTTCCGCCCACGGGAAGACGTAGGTGAAGAGGACGTAGACGATCCCCAGCACGAGGAGCAGCGAGACGACGGCCCGGACCAGGGTGTTACCCGGGAGGTGACGCCAGATCCAGCCGTACATGGTGCTCCCTCGACGTAGCGGACTGGGGTCAAGAGTAGACCCGCCACCCGCGGCCGCGGGGCAGGTCCGTTACTGCCGTCCGTCCGCGGAGCGCAGCTCGGTGGTGCCGGAGTACCCGGGCAGGGTCAGCTCCCCGCTCTCCTGGACCTTCCAGCCCAGCCCGTAGGCCTGGACGTACTGGAGGTAGTTGCGGATCGTCGGGTCCGCCTCGACGGCCGAGCGCAGCGCGTCGGTCTTCCCCACGGCCTTGACCACGTACGGCGGGGAGTAGACCCGGCCCTGGAGCAGCAGCGTGTTGCCGACGCAGCGGACGGCGCTGGTGGAGATCAGCCGCTGGTCCATCACCTGCACCCCCTCGGCGCCGCCCCGCCACAGCGCGTTGACCACGGCCTGGATGTCCTGCTGGTGGATGACCAGGTCGTTGACGCCGGGTTCGGGCACCCCGGGGATGCGGGCGGTGGCGTTCGGCGGGGCGTCGTTGAGGGTGACGGTCAGCCCGCCGCCCTGGAGCGCCTCGAGGGCGGCACCGGAGCGCAGCCCGCCCAGCTGGGCGGCGTCGGCCGGGTCGTGGCCCTGCTGCTCGGTGAGCTCCTGGGCGCGGTCCTGGAGGTCGGCGAGCTGGGACTGCGCCTGCTGGTTCTGCGCGCTGCGCTGGCGGACCACGTCGCCGAGGCTGAGCAGCGAGTTGTCGGTCCGCAGGTCGGTGCCGCGGGCGGTCTGCGCGCTGATGTAGAAGAGCAGACCGGCGAGCGCGAAGACGGCGCAGGTCAGGGCACGTCCGACAATTCGGGTGCCGGAGCGGCGGGTACCGGCCGACTCAGGGGGAATCGACAAATTAGTCACCGTACCCTTATCTCCTCAAGACCCGCCGAGCCACTACGCTAACGGACGCCGGTGGCATGCGGCGGAGCGGTCCCCAGGGCGTTCTCCCCGCAGTCGGCGCCGGCAGACTCGCCCGCTGCACGTCCGCGCGGTCTCACAGCGCATCGACAGGAGAGCTCCTCGTGCCGAAGTCCCGACTCCGCAAGAAGTCCGACTACACCCCGCCGACCACGGCCACGGTGAAGATCAGTTCGGGCCGTAGTTGGGTCGCGCCGCTGATGCTGGCGATGTTCCTGATCGGGCTGGTGTGGATCGTCACCTACTACGTGACCAGCGGCAGCTACCCGGTCGAGAGCTGGCGGAACTGGAACATCCTGGTCGGCTTTGGCTTCATCGCCGCCGGCTTCGGCGTCTCCACCCAGTGGAAGTGACGGCCCGACCGTCCTGAGGCTCGGATTCGAGCCGCTCCCCGCCGCTTCGGACCGCTCGACCCGAGGCGGCGGTCAGGCGTGTCCGGAGGCGGCCGGAGGGCCGCCCGGTCATCCCCATCATCAGACTGTCCTGCTTATCCACATGGTTATCCACACTGGGGAAAAGTCCCCCCAGCCTGTGGATAACTTTTCCGGCCGCGGCTTTCCACAGCTGTGCACAACCGCCCGGAAACGGGAGGACCGCACAGCAGGACACGCGTAGAACAACAGTCCACCACCGGGTGGTCGCACAGCCTGTGCACAGCCCCGCACCCGCTGTGGACAAACGTCCGAGAGGTCAGGCCCCGTACAGGGCCATCCCGGTCAGCAGCATCCCCGCCTCGACGGCGACCGCACCCGCCACCGCCAGCGCCTGGACCAGGCCGCGACGCTCCCGCGGGGCGTACATCAGGCCGGCCGCGGTCAGCGAGCCGAGCAGCAGCCCGCCGAGGTGCGCCCGCCAGTCGATGCCCGGGCGGGAGAAGGTGACGATCAGGTTGAAGACCAGGAACGCCATCGCCGGGCCGAGCGGGCCCCGGTTCCGCAGTTGCATCACGATCGTGGCGCCGATCAGCCCGAAGATCGCCCCGGAGGCGCCCACCGAGTTCATCCAGTCGCCGGCCACCACGAAGGCGAAGGCGCTGCCGCCCAGGCCGGAGAGCAGGTAGAGGGCCAGGAAACGCAGCCGGCCGAGCGCCTGCTCCAGCGACGGGCCGAGCCAGAACAGCACCAGCATGTTCATCCCGACGTGCCACCACTCCAGGTGCAGGAAGGTGGCGGTCAGCAGCCGGTACCACTGGTGCGGGCCGTCGGCGATCCCCGCCGGACCGCCGAGGATGTCCCGTCCGGCGCTGAACAGCGACCAGGTCTGGCCCAGCCGCGGGGTGAGCACGTAGGCCGCCAGCACCCAGACCACGATGTTGATCCCGATCAGCGCCCGGGTGACCAGCCCGCCGTCGGCGGTCGGCGCGCCACCGAACCGGGTGGTCGCCTGCCGCGCCCCGGCGTGACCGGCACCGACGCACTCCGGGCACTGGAAGCCCACCGAGGCGGCCACCATGCACTGCGGGCAGATCGGCCGCTCACAACGGGTGCAGGAGATCCCGGTGGGGGTCTGCGGGTGCCGGTGGCAGCCGGGCGGTCCGGCCTCCGGGGACCGATCGGCCGACGACCGCGACTCGTCCGGGAGCATCAGCGGGGTCCCCTTCCCGTACACGACCTCCGAAGCCGCCAGCCTACTGCCGCCCCGCCGCTCCCGACCCCGCTCCCCCGCCGCTGGCCGCCCCTGGCCGCCCCTGGCCGCCCCGCGGGGGCCCACGCCCGGCCCATCCCGACATGCCTCCCGACAAATCAGGATGCATGATCAGCATTCAGGTGGATATGTGCATAAAGGACGCCACCCAGGAGGAGAGACTCGTGAGCTTTTCGGATTCGGCCCGAGAGACGGCCACCAGGACCCGGGACACCGCCGCACAGTTCGCGGACGGCGCCAAACAGCGCCTCGGCCCGGCCTTGGACGCCTTCGGCCCGAAGGCCTCCCAGGCCGCCCACAACCTCCGCGTCCAGTACGACCGGCACCTGGCCCCCCAGTTCGGCCAGGCCTTCGCCAGTCTGTCGCCAGAGGCCCAGCAGAACACCCTGAAGGCCCTCCACCGGGCCCAGGAGGCCGCTCTGGCGGCCCGCCTGTCCGCCACCCGGGCCGCCGACCAGACGCGCGCCACCGTCGGCCCCAGGGTCGCCCAGGCGGTCGATCAGGCCCGCACCACCGTCGGCCCGATGGCCCAGGAGGCCCAGGCCCGCGGCGCCGCCGCGCTGACCGCCCTCCAGGGCAACGTCAGCTCGGCCGAGATCAGCGAGCTCGCCGCCCGGAACGCCAGGAAGGAGCGCTGCAACCGCCTGGCCACCGGCCTCGCCGTGGCCGGCCTGCTGGCGATCGGCAGCGGCGTCGTGGCCTGGCAGTGGTGGCGGCGGCACAGCAACCCGGAGTGGCTGGTCGAGCCCTCGGCGCCGCAGGAGCCCCGGCCGGCCGGCGCCCACGCCGCCTCCGCCCCGGTGAACGGCTCCGGAGCCGCCGAGGCCCCGGTCACCGAGACCGACGGCCCCGCCGCCGAGAACGGCCCCGAGTCGCCCTGACCGCGCGGAGATCCCCGTGAAAGCCGATCGGCCGCCGACCGGACATACCGGGCCGGGGGGGCGGGGGGACCGCGGGGATATGTGGTGCAAAT
>NZ_JBHTWX010000176.1:5872-9036 GCF_042792155.1 Kitasatospora sp. NPDC056651
CCCGCACCCCGACACCGCCGCCCCCCCCGCCGACACCGCCCCCGCGTCGCCCTCACCGCGCGCACCGCCCCGTCAACCCCGATCGCCCCCCCCCCGTAATCCCCGGTCAGCGGCCCATCGGCTACTGCTGTGAACTGTGGAGCATAGGAGACTCGAACTCCTGACATCTGCCTTGCAAAGGCAGCGCTCTACCAACTGAGCTAATGCCCCTTGACGGCACCGCGTGTGCCAACGGGCACTAGCGTACCGGGTTCCGGCGCGGTTCCCAGCGCCGTCCCCCTGGAAAAGTGCCGTTCCCTGGGGTCGGCCGGTCCGGTCCATCGACCGGGCCGGCCGTCCCGGGAGGCGCCGTCCGGCGCCTCCGGAATTCGTCGATCGTCAGATCGCCCGGGGCTCAGCGACCGGCCGGGACCGGGTCGGTGGCCTCGGTCCACAAGTCCTGCTCGGCGCGGTCCGCCTGGACCTGACGGTAGACAAAGAAGCCGCCGAGGGCGACCAGGGCGACCAGGAGAAGCTTCTTCACCGCGGGACCTCGTCCTTCTTGCGTTGGCGGACTCAAGAGCCGGATCCGGCGGAATGACCGGGCCGACGAGTCCAGATGGTGTTTCGAGCTCGAACGGGCGGACCGGGTGCCAGACTGCCCTTGCGGCCGATGATACACACCGGTGTCCCAATCGTGACCAGCCACCGGCACGCCAACCCGGCGGTCCGGTCCCAGGATTGACGCCGTACCTCCTGGCCGGCCGCCCCGGCCCCCGGCCCGGCGGCAGAAACGCCGAAGGGCCCGGAGTGGATCACTCCGGGCCCTTCGTGGAGGTGGGCCTAACAGGACTTGAACCTGTGGCCTCTTCCTTATCAGGGAAGCGCTCTAACCGTCTGAGCTATAGGCCCTCACCGAACAGAGATCGTACCGGACTCCGGCCGGACCGCGGCCCCGGTCGATCTCGAGAAGTGTCGAAGGGCCCGGAGTGATCCACTCCGGGCCCTTCGCGGTTGTGGGCCTAACAGGACTTGAACCTGTGGCCTCTTCCTTATCAGGGAAGCGCTCTAACCGTCTGAGCTATAGGCCCTTGCCGCACTGAAAGATTAGCGGACCGACCGCCGATCTCCCAAATCCGGGTCGGCCGGGGCCACGACGGCGCCCCCCGTGACCAGCCCCGGCGCGGCGGCGGAGGGGCGCAGCAGCCACTCCTCGCGGGTCTGCGGCAGGCCCGCCGCGCCCTCCTCGGTGCTGCGGACGGCGAGGACCTGGTTGACCCCGATCCGGTTCTGCTCGAAGGCGAGCGCGGAGGCCGCCATGTACAGCCGCCAGACCCGGGCCCGGCCGCGGCCGACCAGCCGGACCGCCTCCGTCCAGTGCGCCTCCAGGTTGGCCACCCACTCGCGCAGGGTCAGCCCGTAGTGCTCGCGCAGCGACTCGACGTCCCGGACCTCGAAGCCGGCCTCCTCCAGCCGGGCCACGGTGGAACCGACGGGGGAGAGCTCGCCGTCCGGGAAGACGTAGCGGTCGATGAAGGGGCTGGTGCGGTGCGGCTCGCCGGGGATGTCGGGACGCCTGGCGATCTGGTGGTTGAGCAGCCGACCGCCGGGCACCAGCAGCCGGTGCAGGCCCTCGGCGTAGATCCGGTACTGCTCGGAGCCGACGTGCTCGGCCATCCCGATGCTGGAGATCGCGTCGAAGGGGCCGTCCACGACCTCGCGGTAGTCCTGGAGCCGGACCTCCACCCGGTCGGACAGGCCGGCCTCCTCGACCCGGGCGCGGGCCAGCGCGACCTGCTCCTTCGAGATGGAGACGCCGACCGCGGTGACCCCGTAGTGCTCGGCGGCGTGCAGCAGCAGCGAGCCCCAGCCGCAGCCGACGTCCAGCAGGCGCATGCCGGGCCGCAGGCCGAGCTTGCGGCAGATCAGGTCGAGCTTGGCCTCCTGGGCGGCCTCCAGGCTCTTCGCCTCCGGCGTCCAGTAGGCGCACGAGTAGACCATCGAGGAGCCCAGCACGAGGCGGTAGAAGTCGTTCCCGACGTCGTAGTGGTGGCTGATGGCCTCGCGGTCCCGGCTGCGGCTGTGCAGCCGCCCCCGGCCCGTGCGGGCCTCCTCCCGGGGCGGCTCCGGTTCGAGGCCGACCGCCCCGGCCCGCAGCACGGCGGCGAGCACCCGGCGGCCCGGGGCGCCGAGGACCTCGCGCGGCCCGAGTTCCCGGGCGCGGACCTCCGGCAGCTCGGCGAAGCGGGCGACGGCGGAGAGCGTCTCGTACAGGTCGGTGCCGGGGGCGAGGTCCAGGTCCCCCGCGACGTACGCGCGGGCCAGCCCGAGCTCGTCCGGCCGCCAGACCAGCCGGCGCAGCGCCCGGCGGTTGCGCAGCACCACGGTGGGCGCCCCCGGGGGCCCGGCGACGCTGCCGTCCCAGACCTGTACCCGCAGTGGTACCGGGACCCCCAACAGCCCTTCCAGGGCCTCGACCAGTTGACCCGCGAGCTTCGCCACCGAGCGTCTCCGTCCAGTCGTCCTGTGGAAACCTGCTGCCCCGGTCGGGCGGACCGGGGGGCGGCCGGCGGCACTCCCGGACGCGGGACGGGCGGCACCCAGCTAAGCCCACGGCGGGCGCCCGGTTTCCGGGCGGCGCGCCGCGGGCCGCCGGCTGTCACCCGAAATGCCGACGGACCCCAGCGGATGATGGAACAACCGCGGGGGTCCGTACATTCCGTCCGTGGACGGGGAACTGAATACCAGTCAGGATCTGGCCGGAATCAGTCCTCCTCGGCCAGGGTGAGCTCGACGCCGCCGGTGAAACCGGCCGCCGCGTTGTAGATGAACGCGGAGAGCGTGGACAGGGCGGTCAGCAGGACGACGTCGACCACGGCGATCAGCGTGGTGAAGGTCATCACCTTGCCGAAGCCCACGTAGTCCATCAGGTTGACGCCGCCGTTGCTGTCCGAGCCGGTGACGTCCTTGAGGGTCTTGCTCAGCGAGTCGAAGACGCCGAGCGAGTCCAGCGTCATCCACAGCACCGCCGCGGCCACGATGATGATGATGCCGACGGCCAGCGACAGCAGGAAGCTGACCTTCATCACGGACCACGGGTCGACCTTGGTCACCCGCAGCCGGGCCTTGCGGGTCCGGCCGAGGCCGACGCCGCCGGCCGCGGGGGGCCCGGCCGGTGCGGGGCC
>NZ_JBHTWX010000177.1:0-8857 GCF_042792155.1 Kitasatospora sp. NPDC056651
CGCTCCCCGGGCGGGGGAGCGGGGCCGCCGAGGCGGGGCCGGTGTCAGCGGAAGCTGTGCTCGGCCGCCGGGAAGGCGCCGGTGCGCACGTCCTCCGCGTAGGCCCGGGCGGCGTCGCCGAGGACGGTCCGCAGGTCGGCGTACTGCTTGACGAACTTGGGCACCCGGCCGGCCGTCATGCCGGCCATGTCGGTCCAGACCAGCACCTGGGCGTCGGTGTCCGGCCCGCCGCCGATGCCGACGGTCGGGATCGCCAGCTGCTCGGTGACCTGGGCGGCCAGCTCGGCCGGGACGGCCTCCAGGACGACCGCGAAGGCGCCCGACTGCTGGACGGCCTTGGCGTCGCGCAGGAGCTGGTGCGCCGCCTCGTCGCCGCGGCCCTGGACGGGGTAGCCGCCGAGGGCGTGCACGGACTGCGGGGTGAGGCCGATGTGGGCCATCACCGGGACGCCGGCCTCGACCAGCAGCTCGATCGAGCGGGCGCTGCGCTCCCCGCCCTCCAGCTTGACGGCGCCGACCCCGGCCTCCTTCATCAGCCGGGCGGCGTTGTGCATGGCCTGCGCGGGGGACTCCTGGTACGAGCCGAACGGCAGGTCGGCGACGATCATGGCGCGCTTGGTGCCGCGGACGACGGCGGCGGAGAGCATCACCATCTGATCCATGGTCACCGGCACGGTGGTCTCGTAGCCGAGGTGGCAGTTGCCCGCCGAGTCGCCGACCAGCAGCACCGGGATGCCGGCCTCGTCGAACACGCCCGCCGTGAGGGCGTCGTAGGCGGTGAGCATCGACCACTTCTCGCCGCGCTGCTTGGCGGCGGCGAGGTCGCGCACGGTGACGCGGCGGTTGGTGACCCCGCCGTAGAGGCTGGTGGTCGACGCCTGGTTCTGGGCAGGCGAAGGCGTAGAAGCGTTCATCGAACGGACTCCTGAAGGGTTGTCGTCTCGTGGCGCCGTACGGCGTCCCCGGATCACCTCCATGCTTGCACGCCCCGGCTCCGGCGCAAAGAGGGGTGCGGTCGTCCCGGTGCGATCCACGACACATCGGGCGTGCGGGCCGTGCGGCGCCGGGGTGCGCGCGGAGGCATCGGGCTTTGCCCTTCTTTGCGAAACGGATTCGTCTCGTATCGAATCGGCGACTAGGGTGGTTCGGGGGGTTACGAGACGCGCTCGGCTCGGAATTGCCCGCCAGTGCCATGCCAACGGACGGGAACACCAATGACCACCGCAGCCGCGCCACCTCGCGTGCCGGAAGCCATCCACCGCCGACGCTGGGCGATCCTCGGCACCCTGCTGCTCGCCCTACTCGTCGTCGTGCTCGACAACTCGATCCTCAACGTCGCGATGAAGACCATCGCGACCCCCGCTCCGGTCGGCCTCGGGGCCACCCAGAGCGACCTGGAATGGGCGATCAACTCCTACACCCTGGTCTTCGCCGGGCTGTTGTTCACCTCCGGCCTGCTCGGCGACCGGTTCGGCCGCAAGCGCGCGCTGCTGGCCGGCATGGTGGTCTTCGGCGCCGCCTCGCTGCTGTCCGCGCTGGCCGCCTCGCCCGGTGAACTCATCGGCTACCGCGCCCTGATGGGCGTCGGCGGCGCGCTCGTGATGCCCGCCACGCTGGCGATCATCATGAACGTCTTCGAGCGCTCCGAGCAGCCCAAGGCGATCGGGATCTGGGCCGGCGCGGTCGGCCTGGCCATCGCCGTCGGCCCGATCACCGGCGGCCTGCTGATCGAGCACTTCTGGTGGGGCTCGGTCTTCCTGGTCAACGTCCCGATCGTGATCGTCGCGGTGATCGCGATGGTGATCCTGGTCCCCGAGTCCAAGGACCCCAACCCGGGCCGGATGGACCCGGTCGGCGTGCTGCTGTCGATCGTCGGCCTGGTCGCGCTGATCTACGGCATCATCAAGGGCGGCGAGCTGGCCGACTTCACCGCCGTCGAGGCCTGGGCGCCGACCCTGGTCGGGGTGCTCGCGCTGGTCGCCTTCGTCCTGTTCGAACGCCGCACCGCGTTCCCCGCCCTGGACGTCGCCTGGTTCCGCAACCGGGTGTTCAGCGCCTCCGTGGTGGTCGTCGGCGTCGTGTTCTTCGCGCTGATGGGCGTCTCCTTCTTCGGTGTCTTCTACGTCCAGAGCGTGCGCGGCTACAGCGCCCTCCAGGCCGGCGTGCTGATGCTGCCGCTGGCCGCCGCCCAGCTGGTGTTCGCCCCGCGGGCGCGGCTGGTGGTCGACCGCTTCGGCGTCGCCGCCACCGCCGCCGCCGGCATGCTGCTGGTCGCGCTCGGCTTCGTCGGCTACGTCGTGCTGACCACCACCACGCCGATCTGGGTGCTGGTCGTGATCGGCCTGGTGATGGGCACCGGCATGGCGCACGTCATGCCGCCGGTCACCGTCGCGATCATGGCCTCGCTGCCCCGCGAGAAGGCCGGCGCCGGCTCGGCCGTCAACAACACGTTCCGCCAGGTCGGCGGCTCGCTCGGGATCGCCGTGCTCGGCGCGGTGCTCTCCACCGTCTACCGCGACGGCATGTCCGACGCCCTGACCCGGGTGCCCGAGGGCCTGCGCGACAAGGCCGGCGAGTCGCTGGAGGCCACCCTCGCCATCGCCGCCCGCATCCCCGGGGGCGAGGCGCTGATAGCCCCGGCGAACGACTCCTTCGTCCACGCCATGCACGTGGTGTCCGTGCTCTCGGTGGGCGTCTCGTTGATCGGTGCCGTCGTCGCCTGGTTCCTGCTGCCGCGCCGCCCGGCCGCCCCCGCGGGCCCGGCCGGCCCGGTCGCCGGGCAGCACGGCCAGGACCGGGAGTCCGCGGCCGCGGACGCCTGACCTGCGGCCGGGCCGGACGACGGCTCGGCGGCACGGTGCGACTGAGCGACAATGGCCCTGCCACCCGGGTGCGCCCCGGGTGGCAGGGCCACGGCCCGCCCAGTGAGACGGGACGGCGCCCTGCGCCCAGGGACAGCGAGGGAGAACAGCGGGGATGAACACGGACACCCCGACCGCCGACGCCGGGCAGCCCTACGCCGCGGTGCGCCGCGGCCGGCCGCGCAGCGAGGCCGCCGAGCAGGCCATCTTCGCCGCCGTGGAGGACCTGGTGTCGGCCGGCACCGCGATGTCCGAGCTCACCATCGAGGGCATCGCCGCGGCCGCGGGCGTCGGCAAGGCCACCATCTACCGGCGCTGGCCCAACAAGGAGGCCCTGCTGGTCGACGTGGTGGGCAAGCTGGAAGCCCCGATGCCGGAACCGACCGGCCAGGGCGCGCGGGCCGACCTGATCGTGATGATCGACCACATGCGCCGGCGCGGCCTGGCCAAGCGCACCCGCTGGGTGCTCAAAGCCGCCCTGGGCCAGCTGCACACCCTGCCCGAGCTCCACAACGCGTACCGCGAACGGGTGATCAAGCCGCGCCGCCAGGCCGCGCTGGACCTGGTGCGGCGGGCCGTGGCGGAGGGCGTGCTCCGCGACGACCTCGACGTGGACCTGCTCGGCGACCTGCTGATGGGCCCGATCCTCTACCGCACCATCCTCTGGGACGACTCCGACCTGGAGGACCCGGAGCTGGCCCGCACCATGGTCGACTCGCTGCTCGACGGCCTCGCGCCGCGCTGATCAACGCCGCTTGACGTGGCCTCGCTCACCAAACCGGGCCGCGCCGGAACCCGCTCAGGGAGCCCGACGTCTGTCCCGGCATAGGCTGAGCCGGAATCCGACCACACCGGCACCGGTCCGGTACGTGCCCGCACCGCGCGGGCCGGGCACCGGATCGGCGACGGCACGAGTGACGGGAGCCAGGGCATGGCGCAGGCGGACAGGACCGAGCGGATCGCGGCCCCCGGAGGCGGCACCGGCTCGGCCCCCGCGGCGCGGCGCGGCGGCTTCCTCGGTCTGCGCCACTGGGGCCGGGACGCCCGCGGCAGCAGCACCTGGCGGCGCGGCCTGCTGATCGCCCTGCTGGCCGTGCTCACCGCCGCGCTGCTCGCCTTCCACGCCCGGCTGCCCAACAGCGTCGGCAACCTCGGCAGCCTGCTGGAGACCTTCCTGCCCTGGCTGGGCCTGGCCGTCCCGGCGCTGCTGGTGCTCGCGCTGCTGCGCCGTTCCGCCACCGCGCTGCTCGCCCTGCTGCTGCCCGCCGTGCTCTGGACCAACCTGTTCGGCGGCCTGCTGAGCGACAAGCGGGGCGGCCCCGGCGACTGGACGGTGGTCAGCCACAACGTGGCCGCCGCCAACACCGACGTGCCCGGCACCGTCCGCACCCTGGTGGACTCGGGCGCCCAGATCGTCGCGCTGCAGGAACTGGCCGGCACCCAGGTCCGCTCGTACGAGACCGGGCTGGCCGGTGCCTACCCGCACCACACCGTGGCGGGCACCGTCGGGCTCTGGTCGAAGTACCCGATCGGGGACGTCTCCCCGGTGGACCTGAAGATCGGCTGGACCAGGGCCTTCCGGGCCGAGGTCACCACCCCGCAGGGCCCGCTCGCGGTGTACGTGGCCCACCTGCCCTCGGTACGGCTGAAGGCCGAGGGGGGCTTCACCGTCAACCAGCGGGACATCAGCGCGCAGGCGCTCGGCGACGCGATCCAGGCCGAGCCGCTGAAGAAGGCCCTGCTGCTCGGCGACCTCAACGGCACCATGAACGACCGCAGCCTCGCGCCGGTCACCTCGCAGATGCGCTCGGCCCAGGGCGCGGCCGGGGACGGCTTCGGCTTCAGCTGGCCGGCCGCCCTCCCGATGGCCCGGATCGACCAGATCATGAGCAAGGGCGGGCTGGAACCGCTCGACTCCCGCACCCTGCCCCGGGACGGCAGCGACCACCTCGCGGTGGCCGCCACGTACAGGTACTAGCCAGGCCCTGCCCGCGCGTACCGGCCGCGCTAGCCCCGCCGCCAGCGGTTGGTGATCGGCAGGCGGCGGTCCCGGCCGAAGTTCTTGGCCGAGATCTTCGGGCCCGGCGGGTACTGGCGCCGCTTGTACTCGGCGGCGTCGACCAGCCGGACCACCCGGTCCACCACGGCCGGGTCGAAGCCGGCCGCCACGATCGCGTCCCGGCCCTCGTCGTCCTCGACGTACCGGGTCAGCACGGTGTCCAGCAGGTCGTAGTCGGGCAGCGAGTCGGTGTCCACCTGGTCCGGCCGCAGTTCGGCGGACGGCGGCTTGGTGATGGTGTGCTCCGGGACCGGCGGCACCTCGCCGCGCCGCTCGGCCTCCTCGTTGCGCCAGCGGGCGAGCCGGAAGACCAGTGACTTGTAGACGTCCTTGATCGGCCCGTAGGCGCCCACCGAGTCGCCGTACAGGGTCGAGTAGCCGACCGCCAGCTCGCTCTTGTTGCCGGGCGCGAGCACGAGGTGCCCCTCCTGGTTGGAGATCGCCATCAGCAGGGTGCCGCGCAGCCGGGACTGGAGGTTCTCCTCGGCCAGGCCGGTCAGCTCGGTCGCGCCCAGGTAGGCGTCGAACATCGGGGCGATGGAGACGGTCCGGAAGTGCAGCCCGGTGCGCCGGGCCAGCTCGGCCGCGTCGTCCCGGGAGTGCTGCGAGGAGTAGCGGCTGGGCATCGAGACGCAGTGCACGTTCCGCGCGCCGACCGCGTCCACCGCGATCGCCGCCACCAGGGCCGAGTCGATGCCGCCGGAGAGGCCGATCAGCACGGACTCGAAGCCGTTCTTGGTCACGTACGCCCGGGTGCCGGAGACCAGCGCGGCCCAGATCTCCGCCTCGTCCGACAGCCGCGGCGCCACCTCGGCGGTCAGCCGGCCGACGGGCGCGGGACCGGGCCCGGCCCCGGTCCCGCCGTCCGCTCCGGTGCGGACCAGGTGCAGCCCGTCGCTCAGCAGCAGGCCGTCGGTGCGGTCGCCGGTCGCGGCCGGCAGGTCGAGGTCCAGCACCAGCAGGTGCTCCTCGAACTGCGGGGAACGGGCGAGGACCCGCCCGTCCGCGCCGACCACGATCGAATCGCCGTCGAAGACCAGCTCGTCCTGGCCGCCGACCATGTTGACGTACGCCAGGGCGCATCCCGCCTCGGCCGCCCGGCGCCGCACCAGCTCCAGCCGCAGGTCGTCCTTGTTCCGCTCGTACGGGGAGCCGTTGACGACCAGCAGCAGCCCGGCGCCGGCCTCGCGGGCGGCGGTGACCCGGCCGCCGTCCTGCCAGATGTCCTCGCAGATGGCCAGCGCGACGTCCACCCCGCGCACCCGCAGCACCGGCAGCTGGTCGCCCGGGACGAACCAGCGGAACTCGTCGAACACGCCGTAGTTGGGCAGGTGGTGCTTGGCGAAGCGGGTCACCACCCGGCCCCGGTGCAGCACGGCGGCGCAGTTCTGCGGGGAGCCGGCCGGGCGGTTGAAGCGCGGCGAGGCGCGCTCGGAGCGCCCCAGGTAGCCGACCACCACCGGGACCTCGCCCGACCCGTCCGCGGCCAGCCGGCCGGCCAGCTCGACCAGCGCGCCGCGGGAGGCCTCGACGAAGGAGCGGCGCAGTGCGAGGTCCTCCACCGGGTACCCGGTGAGGGCCATCTCGGGGAACGCGACCAGCTGCGCGCCGGCCCGCACGGCCTGCCTGGTCCGGCGCACCACCTCGTCGCCGTTGCGGGCGAGGTCGCCCACCCAGGGATCGATCTGGCACAGGGCGAGACGGAGAGTGGGCATGCTCCGAGTTTAATCGTCTAACTGACGCGATGTCCTGGGCGGAAGCGGCCGAAGGGGGGTCCGCACTGCCGGGCCGGGTGGAGATCGGCCATGATGGGGGCGACGCTTTACGAGGTCTTTCCCCGACCTCCGGCGCGTAACACGAGCGTAAAGAGCAGAGGTGAGACTGTCCCCATGGGCAAGCAGCAGCAGTTCGTGCTTCGGACGCTCGAAGAGCGTGACATCCGGTTCGTCCGACTGTGGTTCACCGACGTGCTCGGGTTCCTCAAGTCGGTAGCGGTCGCGCCCGCCGAACTGGAACAGGCATTCGAGGAGGGCATCGGCTTCGACGGCTCCGCGATCGAGGGCTTCGCCCGGGTGTACGAGTCCGACATGATCGCCAAACCGGACCCGACGACCTTCCAGATCCTGCCGTGGCGCTCGGAGACCCCGGGCACCGCCCGGATGTTCTGCGACATCCTGATGCCGGACGGCTCGCCCTCCTTCGCCGACCCCCGGTTCGTGCTCAAGCGCACCCTGGAGAAGGCCTCGGAGCAGGGCTTCACCTTCTACACCCATCCGGAGATCGAGTTCTTCCTGCTGAAGAACCTCCCCGGCGACGGCACCCCGCCGATCCCCGCCGACCAGTCCGGCTACTTCGACCACACCCCGCGCGGGGTGGGCCACGACTTCCGCCGGCAGGCGATCACCATGCTGGAATCGATGGGCATCTCGGTCGAGTTCTCGCACCACGAGGGCGCCCCGGGCCAGCAGGAGATCGACCTGCGCTACGCCGACGCGCTGTCCACCGCCGACAACATCATGACCTTCCGCCTGGTCATGAAGGAGGTAGCGCTGGAGCAGGGCGTGTACGCGAGCTTCATGCCCAAGCCGTTCTCCGAGCACCCCGGCAGCGGCATGCACACCCACGTCTCGCTGTTCGAGGGCGACCGCAACGCCTTCCACGAGTCCGGCGCCGAGTACCAGCTCTCCAAGGTCGGCAGGTCCTTCATCGCCGGCCTGCTGAAGCACGCCGCCGAGACCGCCGCCGTCACCAACCAGTGGGTGAACTCGTACAAGCGGATCTGGGGAGGCTCCCAGCGCACCGCGGGCGCCGGCGGCGAGGCGCCGTCCTACATCTGCTGGGGTCACAACAACCGTTCGGCGCTGATCCGGGTGCCGATGTACAAGCCGGGCAAGCAGGGCTCCACCCGGATCGAGATCCGTTCCCTGGACACCGGCTGCAACCCGTACCTCGCCTACGCCGTGACGCTCGCGGCCGGCCTCAAGGGCATCGAGGAGGGCTACGAGCTCCCGCCCGGCGCCGACGACGACGTGTGGGCGCTGACCGACTCCGAGCGCCGCGCCCTCGGCATCCAGCCGATGCCGCAGAACCTCGGTGAGGCCATCGATCTGATGCAGCGCAGCGAGCTGGTCGCCGAGACCCTCGGCGAGCACGTCTTCGACTTCTTCCTGCGCAACAAGCACAAGGAATGGGAGGAGTACCGCTCCGAGGTGACGCCCTTCGAGCTGCGGAAGAACCTCCAGGTGCTCTGACGGTTTGTCAATCCGGGTGGGCCGTGCGGGCGGTGTGGGCGGTGTACCCCACGCACGTTAATCCGTTGGGCCAATGAGGTTACTCTGCAGCGGTGCGAGCCGTGGCGGCGTGACGAAGAGGCGTATTCAGAAGATCCGTTTTGCGGATCATCCTGGAGTGTCATGCGTACTCGAATCACCACCCTGGCCCTGTCCGGACTGACGTCGGCCGCCCTCGTGTGGGGTGCCGGCTCCGCGGCCTACGCCACGCCCTCCATCGACCACCACACAGCCGGCGCACCGGCGGCGGCCCAGGGTGAATGGGTCGACGGGCTCCTCCGTCTGGCCGCGGAGGGCAACGGCGGCACCACCGCCCAGGGCTCGAACTTCGGCGGCAGGGACTCCCTGGCGTCCAAGCTGGTGTTCCGTCAGTCCTACGGGACGGACGGCGCCAAGGCGCCCACGGCCGGCGCGCCCGCGGCTGTCGCCCAGGCCCCGGAGGCCCAGGCCCCGGTGGCTCAGGCGCCGGCCGCGGCGAAGGCCCCGGCGGCCGTCCAGGCGCCGGCTGCCGCCCAGGCCCCGGGGGGCGGGGGTCACGCGCCGGCCGCCCGCCCCGCGGCCCCCCCCCCCGCCCCGCCGGCGCCCGGCGCCCCCCGGGGGGGGGGGGGGGTGCGGTGGGGCGAGGGAGAAAACGAGCCGGTCGGGGC
>NZ_JBHTWX010000178.1:0-8745 GCF_042792155.1 Kitasatospora sp. NPDC056651
ATCACCAGGACGAAGCACAACCACCCCTACAGACAGGCACCTTGTCGGCACTCACTGTCCCACACCTGCCCCGAACGACTTCGCCAGCAGAGTCATCCGGTCGACTTCCTGTGAGATGCGTCGGACTGCGGCGGAGGAACGTCGCCAGGGCCGAAGAATCCGGGGACTCGATCGAGGACGAAGGCGATGGCGGCGGTGGGCGAGTCGACCTCCGCGAGGGTCGGGCCGTTCCAGGACTTCTTGATGGTGTAGAGGCGACTTTCGTGCGGGGACTGCACGGAGAGGAACATTGGGGTGGCGAAGGGGACGTTCGGTCCCGTGGCGAAGCTCAGCGCCCAGTGGCTGGTGTAGGGGTACAACTCGCGCAGGACCGGCTCTTCGAAGGCGGCCTCGACGAGCGCCCGGTACTCCGGCCAGTCGGCGTTCCGGGCTTCCCCGAGCAGCCTCTGCCATTCTGCGGCGATGACGCCGGTGTCGAGCGCTGCCGCATCGGGATGCGGGGCGGCGGGAGCGGGCTTCGGTGTCATCGCCGGCCCCTACCCCTGCACCGCTTCGGCTACGCCTCGCCGCTCCGGCCTTCCCGCGTATCGGAGTGGCGGCCTCGCTCGGGTCGGGGTGAGGCCGCCGACGACTCCCCATGGACGCGGGCCCCTGGGCGGGCGGGCCTCAGCGGGTGGCGAGGGTTTCCAGGACGCGGTCGAGGGAGGTGCCGAGGCCCCAGCGGGTGGCGAGGTGTTCCAGGGTCATGGGGTCGAGGGGCTCGCGGGGGAGGGCGGGGTCGAAGGTGGGGAGGGGGGCGTCGTCGGCGACGCGGACGACCGTGGGGGCGACGTCGAGGTAGGCGGCGGCCTCGACGATGTTGCGGCGCCGGGCGGGGGTGAGCTTGGAGGAGATGTCGAGGGCGGCGGCGCGGATGGCCGTGAGGTCGCCGTACTCGTCGATCAGCTGGGCCGCGGTCTTCTCGCCGATGCCCTTGACCCCGGGCAGGCCGTCGGACGGGTCGCCGCGCAGGGCGGCCATGTCGGCGTACTGGGCGCCGCGCACGCCGTACTTCTCCAGCAGCAGCGCGTCGTCGGTGAGCTGGAGGTTGCCCATCCCCTTGACCGGGTAGAGCACGGTGATCCCGCGGGCGTCGTCCACCAGCTGGAAGAGGTCGCGGTCGCCGGTGACGATCTGCACCGGCCCGGTGGCGCGGGCGGTGAGGGTGCCGATCACGTCGTCCGCCTCGTAGCCGGGGGAGCCGATCCGGGCGATGCCGAGGGCGTCCAGCACCTGCTCGATCACCGGGACCTGCGGCGCCAGCGTGTCGGGGACCTCCTCCTCGCCGTCCTGAGCCGCCTCGGCGACCCGGTGGGTCTTGTAGGAGGGGACGAGGTCGACCCGCCACTGGGGGCGCCAGTCGGCGTCCATGCACGCGACCAGCTCGTCGGGGCGGTGGTCGTGGACCAGCCGGGCGATGAAGTCCAGCAGCCCGCGGACGGCGTTGACCGGCTCACCCTGCGGCGAGCGCAGGGTGTCCGGTACGCCGAAGTAGGCCCGGAAGTACAGGCTGGCGGAGTCGAGCAGCATCAGTCGCGGTGCGGTCACGTGTCAGATCATGCCGCATCGGGGTGACGGACGGCCGGTTCTCAGTGCTCGTGCGGTCCGGCGCGGTGGACCGGGCCGTGGGTGTTGGCGCAGTGCTCGCCGGCGGGAGCGGAGGCGGCGGAGTCGGCCGGGGTGGCGATCTGCAGCAGCGCACCGGCCTGGTCCTCGCCGACGTGGTCGACCTGGAGGGTGGAGTGGGTGATGCCGTACTCGGTCGAGAGCCGGCGCTCCAGGGAGCGCCGCACCGCGTGGCAGTCGCCGCCGGGGGTGACCAGGATGTGCGCGGACAGGGCGGGCTGGCCGGAGGTGATCTCCCAGATGTGCAGGTCGTGGATCTCCTCGACCAGCGGTTCGGTGACCATCCGGTCGGCCACCGTGTCCGGGTCGATTCCGGCCGGGGCGGCCTCCAGGAAGATCCGCCCGGAGTCCCGGACCAGCGCGATGCCGGCCTTGAGCATCAGCGCGACGACGATCAGCGAGGCGATCGCGTCGGCCCGGGCGAAGCCGGTGGTGAGGACGACCAGACCGGCGACGGCGGTGGCGATGAAGGCGTACAGGTCGGTCAGTACGTGCTGGAAGGCGCCCTCGACGTTCAGCGAGCTGCGGTTGGCCTTGGACATGCACCAGGTGGCCGCGAGGTTGACCACGATCCCGACCAGCGCGGTGACCAGCACCAGTGAGCCGGTGACCTCCGGCGGTTCAAGCAGCCGGGCGACCGCCTCGTAGCCCAGCCAGGCCGACAGCACCAGCAGGGTGACCCCGTTGGCCTGCGCGGAGAGGATCTCGGCGCGCTTGAGGCCGTAGGTGTAGCCGCCGCGGGCCGGGCGGGCGGCGAGCCGCATGGCGACCAGGGCGAGCACGATCGAGGCGGCGTCGGTGAGCATGTGCGCCGCGTCCGAGATCAGCGCCAGGGACCGGGCGGCGAAGCCGACCACGACCTCGCCGGCCATGAAGACGACGATCAGGGCGAGCGCGCTGAGCAGCCAGCGGCGGTCCGCGTCGGCGGCGACGCCGTGCGAGTGTCCGCCGTGCCCGCCGGATCCGTGCGCGTGGCCGTGTCCGCCGGAACCGTGTGAGTGCGACGGCGAGTGCTCGTGGTCATGCGCATGATCATCGTGCGAGTGCTCGTGCCCGGCCATGGAAGTCCTCTCTGGGCGCACAGGTGGGAAGGGGGCCTCGACGCGACCGGCCCGCAACCGAAGTGAACCGCAGAATCGACAAAGATCCAAAGGCTGTACTGGTGACCGTTGTCGTTGCCGTTCAGGCGGCCGAAGCCGGCGCACTCCGCAGCCGCCAGGCACGACGAACTCCCCTCCCATCGAGCCCAGTTGAGCTATCCCAGTGCCAGTGCGTCGAGACTCGCCGCGGTGGCCGCCCGGACCAGGGCCCGCATCAGCCGCAGGTCGTCCCCCTGTTCCGGGTGCCACTGCACCCCGAGGGCGAACCCCGGACCCTCCACCGCCTCCACCGTCCCGTCCGGAGCGTGGGCGCTCACCCGCAGGCCCGCCCCGAGCCGGTCGACGGCCTGGTGGTGGAAGGTCGGCACGTCCAGTTCGCTCTCCGGCAGCAGTCCGCCCAGCAGCGTTCCCGGCACCGGCCGCACCGGGTGCGAGCCGTAGCGCCCGGGCGAGCCGCCGTGCACGTCGACCGCCAGGACGTCCGGCAGGTGCTGCACCAGCGTCCCGCCGCACACCACGTTCAGGATCTGCATCCCCCGGCAGACGGCCAGCAGCGGCATCCCCGCCGCCAGTGCCGCCCGCAGCAGTGCGACCTCCCAGGCGTCCCGCTCCGGCGAGTCCAGCTCGGCGGCCGGGTGGGCCGGCTCCCCGTAGTACGCCGGGTCGATGTCCGGCCCGCCCGCGATCACCAGGCCGTCCAGCCGGGCCAGCACCTCCGGAGCGCGCTCCGGGGCGTCGGGTGGCAGCAGGACCGCGATCCCGCCGGAGTCCCGCACCTGTGCGGTGTACCGCTCGGGCAGCAGGGCCACCCGGCGCCCCCGCCAATCGCTCCAACTCGCGTCCACCAGATAGGTACTGATGCCGATCAAAGGCCTGCGATCCATGGCGGGCATTCTCCACCCGAAGCGCCTGATGATCCGTCAGCCACGCTCGTCGGCGCGCCGAGGGCACCCGACACCGGCCCGCCCTCTTCCGCCCCGCGAGCCGCAGGCCGTACGGTTCGCTGTGACCGCTTGATCTCGAAGAGTGATCGAGGAGGAGGGTTCGGCCATGTCCGAACAGAGCGCCGCGGGCTCGTCGCCCCGGCCGCCGCTGACCCTGGACGAGCTGCGCACCCTGGTGGACGCCGGCGAGGTGCACACCGTCGCGCTCGCCTTCACCGACATGCAGGGCCGCCTCCAGGGCAAGCGCTTCGCCGCCCGGTTCTTCCTCGACGAGGTCGCCGAGCACGGCGCCGAGGCCTGCGACTACCTGCTGGCCGTCGACGTCGACCTGAACACCGTGGACGGCTACGCCTTCTCCTCCTGGGCCACCGGCTACGGCGACTTCGCGATGCGACCCGACCTCGCCACCCTGCGGCTGACCCCCTGGCAGCCCGGCACCGCCCAGGTCACCGCCGACCTCGCCCGGCACGGCGGCCACCCGGTGGACGCCGCCCCGCGCCAGCTGCTGCGCCGCCAGCTCGCCCGGCTCGCCGAGCACGGCCTGACCGCCGACGTCGGCACCGAGCTGGAGTTCCTGGTCTTCCGCGACACCTACGAGCAGGCCTGGCAGGGCGGCTACCGCGGCCTGACCCCGGCCAACCTCTACAACGTGGACTACTCGATGCTGGGCACGGCCCGGGTCGAGCCGCTGCTGTCCCGGATCCGCACCGAGATGGCCGGGGCCGGCCTGGTGGTGGAGTCCGCCAAGGGCGAGTGCAACCTCGGCCAGCACGAGATCGCCTTCCGCTACGCCGACGCCCTCACCACCTGCGACCAGCACAGCGTGTACAAGACCGGCGCGAAGGAGATCGCCGCCCAACTCGGCTGCGCGCTCACCTTCATGGCCAAGTACGACGAGCGCGAGGGCAACAGCTGCCACATCCACCTCTCGCTGCGCGACGCGGTCGGAGCGCCCGCCTTCGCCGACCGGGACGGCCGGATGACCGACGCCATGCGGCACTTCCTGGCGGGGCAGCTGGTCGCCCTGCGCGAGTTCAGCCTGCTGTACGCGCCGAACATCAACTCCTACAAGCGCTACCGCCCCGGCTCCTTCGCCCCGACCGCCGTCGCCTGGGGCCGGGACAACCGCACCTGCGCCTACCGGGTGGTCGGCCACGGACCCGGCCTGCGGATGGAGAACCGGGTGCCGGGCGGCGACGTCAACCCCTACCTCGCGGTGGCCGGGATGGTCGCGGCCGGCCTGCACGGGCTGCGGCGCAAGCTGGAACTGCCCGCGCCCTGCCTCGGCAACGCCTACGCCGTCGAGGAGTACGCGCGGGTGCCCGGATCGCTGCGCGAGGCGGCCGGGCTGTGGGCGGGCAGCGAACTGGCCCGGGAGGCCTTCGGCGACGACGTGGTCGAGCACTACCTGAACATGGCCCGGGTCGAGCAGGCCGCCTACGACGGGGCGGTCACCGACTGGGAGCGCTACCGATCCTTCGAACGGATGTGACGCATGACCGAGCCGACGGCGGGCGGAAGCCCCGTGAGCACCGTCCGCAACCCCGCGACCGGCGAGCAGCTCGCCACCGTCCCGGACACCACCCCCGGGCAACTGGACGCGGCCGTCCGGCGGGCGGTACGCGCCCAGGCCGGCTGGGCCGGGCTCGCCCCCGGCGACCGCGCCCGGCTGCTGCGCCGGTTCGCCGACCAGGTCGAGGTGCACGTCCCGGAGCTGGCCGCCCTGGAGGTGAGCGAGGCGGGCCACCTCCCGGCCAACGCGCGCTGGGAGGCCGGAAACGTCCGGGACCTGCTGGAGTACGCCGCCGGGGGAGTGGAACGGCTCACCGGCCGGCAGATCCCCGTCCCCGGCGGTCTGGACGTGACCTTCCACGAGCCGATCGGCGTGGTCGGCGTGATCGCGCCGTGGAACTTCCCGATGCCGATCGCCGCCTGGGGCTTCGCCCCCGCCCTCGCGGCCGGCAACGCCGTCCTGCTCAAGCCGGCCGAGGCCACTCCGCTGACCGCGCTGCGGCTGGCCGAACTCGCCCTCGCGGCGGGCCTGCCCGAGGGCCTGTTCCAGGTGGTCCCCGGCGCGGGTGCGACCACCGGCCGGGCCCTGGTGGACCACCCGGCCGTCCGCAAGATCGTCTTTACCGGCTCGACCCTGGTCGGCAAGGAGGTCGCCGCCCGCTGCGCCGCCCGCGCCAAACGGGTCACCCTGGAGCTCGGCGGCAAGAGCCCCAGCATCGTCTTCGCCGACGCCGACCTGGCCCGCGCCGCCGACCCGATGTCCTTCGCCGACAACAGCGGCCAGGACTGCTGCGCCCGCAGCCGCATCCTGGTCCAGCGCGAGGCGTACGAGGACTTCCTCGCCCTGCTGCTGCCCGCCGTCGAGACCCTGCGCACCGGCGACCCGACCGACCCGGAGAGCCGGCTCGGCCCGCTGATCTCGGCCGCCCAGGTCCGCCGGGTGGCCTCCTACGTCACCCCCGACCTGCCGGTGCTGGCCCGCGGCAAGGTGCCCGACGGGCCCGGCTACTGGTACCCGCCGACGGTGGTCGCCCCCGAGGACCCGGACGTCCCGGCGGTCACCGAGGAGATCTTCGGTCCGGTCGCCGCCGTGCTGCCGTTCACCGACGAGGCCGACGCGCTGCGCCTGGCCAACGCCACCCGCTACGGCCTGTCCGGCTCGATCTGGACCCGGGACGTCGGCCGCGCGCTGCGCCTGGCCCGGGGCGTACGGGCCGGCAACCTGTCGGTCAACTCGCACGCCTCGGTGCGCTACTGGACGCCCTTCGGCGGCTTCGGCGAGTCCGGGGTGGGCCGGGAGCTGGGGCCGGACGCGCTGCGCCACTTCACCGAGACCAAGAACGTCTTCTTCCACAGCGAGGAGTAGGAGCCCGATGAGCGACAACGACGCCGTGGTCTGCCGCCGGCTGGTCGGCCGCACCGCCGTGGTGACCGGCGCGGGCAGCGGCATCGGCCTGGCCGCCGCCCGCCGGCTCGCCTCGGAGGGGGCGAAGGTGGTCTGCGCCGACCTCGACGAGGAGACCGGACGGGCCGCCGCCAAGGAGGTCGGCGGGCTGTTCGTGCACACCGACGTCACCGACCCGTACATGGTCGAGGCGCTGTTCGACGAGGCGTACGAGACGTACGGCAGCGTGGACGTCGCGTTCAACAACGCGGGCATCTCGCCGCCCGAGGACGACTCGATCCTCACCACCGGCCTGGACGCCTGGCGCAAGGTCCAGGAGGTCAACCTGACCTCGGTCTACCTGTGCTGCAAGGCCGCGCTGCCGTACATGCGCCGGCACGGGCGGGGCTCGATCATCAACACCGCCAGCTTCGTGGCCCGGATGGGCGCGGCCACCTCGCAGATCTCCTACACCGCCTCCAAGGGCGGGGTGCTGGCGATGTCCCGCGAGCTGGGCGTGCAGTTCGCCCGGGAGGGCATCCGGGTCAACGCGCTCTCGCCCGGGCCGGTGGACACCCCGCTGCTGCGCGAGCTGTTCGCCAAGGACCCGGAGCGGGCCGCCCGCCGACTGGTGCACATCCCGCTCGGCAGGTTCGCCCGGGCCGAGGAGATCGCCGCCGCGGTGGCCTTCCTGGCCAGCGACGACTCCTCGTTCATCACGGCGAGCGAGTTCCTGGTGGACGGGGGCATCTCCGGGGCCTACGTCACCCCGCTGTAGCCGCCGCGCCCGGTTCTCACCGGAATCTCATCGAAAACGCCAGGAATTCCCGGCTGCGCTGATTTCGCGTTTATCCGGCTGCCTTTAGATTCTCTACCGTGAGCGAGCAGATTCCCGCCGGGTGGTACCCGGATCCGAAGGACACCACCGGCGACCCGAGACCGCAGCGGTGGTGGGACGGCAGGGGCTGGACGGCCGACACCCGGCCCGCGCCCTCGGACGCCGCGGCGTCGGGTGCTGGGGCGTCGGACGCCGCGGCGTCGGGTGCCGCGCCGGCCGAGCCCACCGCCGCCGCGGACCCGGGGCCGGGAGCGGCCGAGCAGCCCCGGGTGCTGGAGGGGGAGGTGCTGGACAGCGGCCCGACCGTGCGCTTCCCGGAGCCGCCGCCCTTCGGCACCGCCTACGGCTCGCCCGCCGGGCCGCCGGCCAAGACGCGGCGCAGGCCCTCCCGACTGGCGGTCGCCACCACCGTCGCCGCCCTGCTCGGCCTGGGCGTCGGCTCGGGGATCACCTACCTCGCGATGGACGGCCACAAGGACCGCGCCCCGCGCAGCGCCCGGCCGGCCCCGCAGGGCGGCTACGGCCCGTGGGGCGGCATCCCGGGCTTCGGCGACCCCGGCAACGGCGACGGCAGCGACGGCAGTGGTGGCAGCGGTGGCAGCGGTGGCAGCGGTGGCGCGAACGGCGGTGGGAACAGCGGTGGGAACGGCGGCAGCGGCAAGGGCGGCGGCAAGATCCGTCCCGGCACCGACCAGGCGATCGACGTGGTGAACCGGCTCACCCTGCCGGTCCCGGACGGCTGGGAGGCCGGCACCACCAAGGACGGCTTCGCCATGATCACCGTCGGCTCGTACACCTGCGCCGACGGCAAGGACAGCTGCAGCCTCGGCGGGGTGAACACCGGCCGGATCGACGGCGGGGGCACCGACGCCCAGGCGGCGGCCAAGAACGACATCGCGGCGGCCGCGAAGGACTCGTACGGCGACGTCACCGGGCACCAGGAGCTCAAGTCCGAGGCAGTGAAGGTCAACGGCCAGGACGGCTACCTGGTCCGCTGGAAGGTGGACGTCTCCAAGGGCAACAGCGGCTACGTGCAGACCGTGGTCTTCCCGTCCGCCGACGGGAAGTCGCTGGTCTCGGTGCACTTCGGCTTCGACATCGCCGACAAGTCGCCGGACGTCGCGGTGATGGACACCGTCGTCCAGGGCATCACCGCCTACAAGGGCAAGCTGCCGAGCCTCCCGGGACTGCCCGGTTCGGGCTCGGGAGCGGGTTCGGCTCCGGGTGGCTCCGGCGCCAGCACCACCTGAGTCCCGCGCTCCTCACACGGCGGCGGCCCACCCGGGAGGGAAACCTCCGGGT
>NZ_JBHTWX010000179.1:0-8723 GCF_042792155.1 Kitasatospora sp. NPDC056651
GGCGGGTACTTCATCGGTGCAGCCATGGCAAAGGCTCCCTTCTCACGGCCAATCAGGCCATGTCCGGCAACCTTCCGCACCTCGGGGGAACCTCAGCGGATCGCCGCCACCTGGCCCTGGCGCCACGAACTGACTGCGGCGTTCAGCCGCCTGGCCGCACTCCCCCGACCGGCCACCTGACAGACCAAACCGCCCCTGACCACCACGACACGAGGACCCAGGAGCACCCGGCCACCGCGCCGGGCCCTCGGCATGCCCAACTCCAACGGCAGCCTCGAGACCTCCGATACAGGGATCGCCCCAGATCAACCGACGCAAACCGAAACACGGAGGCTGGCCTTCCCTGCTTGGCCTCCCTCGGGCAAAACCGCTGGCAGTTGAGCGTTCACCTGGCAAGGATGCAGCTATGCGTGATGCCACCACTGACCCTGAGCTGCTGGGCTTGGTCCGCCGATTCGTCACGCCCGGACGACGGTACCTTCGCTTGGGTGGAAGCTTGCTGCGGTTGACGGGGCTCGAGCGCGAAGTGTTCGCGAGAGAACTGGTCCAGGCTGCCTCGGAGATTACTCCGGCTGAGCTCGACGTCCTCTTCGAAGGCGGGTGGCGAGAGCGTAAGACTGCTTCCTGGCTGGTGGTCGTAGCTGGCAGGACCGAGTTCCGCAGCCGTATCGGCGAACTTCTGCTGGCCAGCGAAGGGCCGTATGCCGGCGGGGCCTACTGCGTCGCCCTCGCCACGTTCGGTGACAGCGCGGATGCCGATCTGCTGTGTCGCTACCTTGACCGCTACTTGTTGCGGCCCGATCTTGACTACGACCAGGGCTTTGCGCTTGGCGCACTTCTTCACCTCGATGCCGCCATCAAGTCCGAGCGCGCATCCGGGTACCTTGCTGATGGTGGCCTGTGGAAGCAGTGGACCGATGTTCCGCCGCGCAGGGCGCGGGACCCGCATGCGTATCGACAGGTCGTCGATCAGCTCTGTTCCTTCGCCAGCGAGTGCGCTGAACGCTTTGCCTCGCTGGTCGCTGATGCCGCCTCATAGGTGGCCGATACCTCGCCGGTCACAACTGCCGCCAAGGCGGCGGCGCTGTCCCAGACCAGCCTCTCCGCCATTCTGGCCAGCGCCACCAAGACGGCCAACCTTGTCTCCGGCCGACCCAGCTACTACGACTTCCTGTCCCCGACGAACGCGGCCATGTACGTCCGGACGTGGCCGCACGCGGGCATCGACGCACTCGAGGAAAACACCGACGCGCAGGACCCGGAAGCTCCGAACGAAGACGACAGCGGCTCTTGACGTTACGCCCGGTGCCCTGTCTGGCCGTCACGCTCACGACGGGGGCTGTCGACGCCAGCGTTTCACAGTGCTCGCCCCGACGCCGATCCACGCTCCCGCGGCACGGCTCGGCAGGTCACGGGTGACGTCGATCGCCGCCGCATCGACGAAAGGCCCGCCCGCCGGGCGATGGCTTCCAGGGTGTCCTTCCAGACCCGCTGAGCGGCCGGGAGCGTGCGCAGGAACCCGGCCCTGCGGGCGGCCCGTACTGCGGGACGGCCGTCGATGCCCGCGCGGGCGGCGGCCGAGCGGCGGTCGAGCAGCTCGGACCCCGGACAGCTGCCAGCACCGACCAGCCCTCCTTCTCCTCAACTGCTGGACACCGCCGGCGCCCGTCGTGGGTAGCAAATGACGCCGTGGGCGCCGGCCGCCAACGCAGCCGACGGCCGCCCGGGCAGGGGACCGGCCGCCGGCACGACAGGCCCCGTTCTGAGACGGTTGGCCAGCCCGCCGGCCGGCAGCCGGGCCGGACCGCTCCCGCTACGCGCAGGTGCCGAGCATCTCGGCCAGGGCCTGCTGCTCGGCCTGGGTGACGTTGAGGCGGTAGAGGCTCTTCACGTGGACCCGGGCCCGGGAGTAGGCGCACCTGATCGACTGCGAACCCGCCGAACCGCTTCTGGCCCTGCTGTGCCGACCCCTTCCACAGAGGGGTGATTCGATCGCGCTCTGGCCCCTCGTCGAGAAGCCAATTCGACAGAGCCAAAAGGAGAGTAGGTTGCCGCTGTTCACCGATTCCAAGCGGCTAGTGGGGCAGCGCAGATGGCTGACAGCACCGACTCGATGAGCTCGACCGAATACGAGAGGCTGACTCGGCTCCTCGTCGAGCGCATCGCCGAACGCTCGCTCGTGACGACGACCCGTCTTGAGCACAACGTGGTCCTGCCTGGCCGGGCCTCACCTCACCAGATCGACGTCCTGTGGGAGTTCACGACCGAGTCCGGGCATGCGCATCGGGTCGTCTTCGAGTGCCGACGTAAGAGCCGTTCGCTGGAGCAGAACGACGCGCTGGCCTTTAAGGGCGTCGTAGAAGAGGTCAGCTTCGACGCCGTGCCGACAACAGGCGTCATGGTCCACGTGAAGGGATTCCAACTCGGCGCCCGGAAGATCGCCGACACCTATGGCTTGATCATCCTGGAGATGCGATCCCCGACTGACAAGGACGTCAAGGGCCGGTTGATGGAGATCCGGATCTCGGTGACCCCGCGCGTTCCAGTGGTTAAGGACCTTCACATGGATGTCTCTGAACTGCTGTCGGACGTGCTGAAGGGACCGGTGCTGAACTACACACTGGAGGTCCAGGATCCACACAACGGTTGGATCCGGGTCATGGACCTCCTTCAGTCGGGGGAAATCAACCCGACGACGGAGGTGTCGACGCCGCTCCATCGCGTCACTCGTTCGTTCGACCCACCAGCCGTACTGGCCTTGGACGGCCAGCCGGCGGCCAAGGTCCGGTCGATCTCCGCGACCGTCGGAGAGGAGCTGAGCGACCCCTTCGACGTCAGTATCGGCGGTCGGGAAAACCTCGCCTGGACGGTGAAGGACGTGCTCGGCGGAGAGAGCGCATGGTTCACCCACGACGGGAAGGTCCACGTCATCGGATCGTAGACGTCTCCTCTTCACGGGCGGCGAGGTAGTCGGCCCAGCTGTCCTGTGCGTACTGGGCCCAGGCGTACGCTGCGGCAGGAGCGGGAGAAGTCCGGTAACGAGGAGGGAGACGGATCAACCATGGTATGACCGTTCGTCGGCCGCGGTCCCCGGCGGGCGGGCGAGGTGCTCCTGGAGGCTGGCGTGGCGAAACTGGTAGACCGCTCCGGCCTGACGCAGGACACCGCGCTCCCGGTGGGCGTCCTCGAAGAACGACATCGCCCGCCACGGCAGCCGTCCGCTCAGCGGAAGCCAGATCCTCGCGATGACCACCCACTCGCCCCACGCCGTCAGCGCGAGGGCCGCTCCGAGTCCTCCCGCGAACACCGTGACGAGTCCGACCCAGGTGTTCCACGCGGGGTCCGTCCTGATTCCCACGCCCCAGAGGGAGCCTCCGAGGAACCCGATGAAGGGCCTGGACCCGACCGTGATGGCGACTCCGGCCAGGGGCCCGAACAGGAGCAGCTGCACGAGCACGGTGTTCCGGTTGGCGGCCAGCAGACCGCGGGGCCGGACGGCGGACTCGGTGTCGAGGGGAACCTCGAGCCAGGACACGATCCCGCCCACGAGCCCAAGTGCGAGTGCGAACTGGGCGCCGAACACCACCGCGGTCACCAGTCCGTCCTTGAACCAGAGCGGGTCTCCTGACCCCATGCCCCACAGCCCGAGCATGAGCCCGATCCCAGCTCCGCCCGCGAACCCCGCGACGAGCCCGGTTCTGACCTGCTTGAGGACCTCGCGGACGGACCTGGTTCCGGACGCCTTGCTCCGGCCGCGGATGCGGATCCGCATCCGTGAGGGTTCCACCGCCGCGCCCGCGAACGCCAAGCGGATCCGGAGCGCGAGGGCGAAGACCAGCGCGGCCGCAAGCCCGTTGACGAGGGCGTCCACGAGCCCGATGAGGAGTCCTTCCGCGAATCTGGCACGGAAGCCCCCGAAGGATCACGACGGGTAGATGGTGAAGTATGCCGAGTCCACGAGGAAGACGATCACCCCGACGCACACCCCGGACACGCCCCCGATCACGGCCGTGCGGGCCGACGGGTGCAGGGTCGTGCCCAGTTCCCACCATTTGAGGTCGGTCTGCTCGCGCTTCGTGAGGTGCCGGGCGAGATGGCCGAGCCACCGGGCGGCCCGGGCCCGTGCCTCCTGGACCACCTCCGGGGCGCCTTCCGGTCGCGGTGAACAGGCGGCTGCGGGCCGCTCGGATAGACCGACGGTACGAGCGAGTCCAGCAGGTGCCGCTCGATCTCCTCCACGGTCGGGAAACGGGCTTGATCCATGAGGTCGTCAGGGCTCCCGCCCTGGTCCGAGTCTTCGTAGACCTTCCAGCACAGCCACAGCAGGAGCGGAACCGACAGGGCCCTGGCCACGGGGCTGCCCTTGTCCTCCTCCACGGCCCTGATGAGCGGCCGCCAGTGGGCCCGCCGCTGCGGGGGGACGCTGATGCGCAGGTACTTCGCGACCGCCTCTGCCGTCAGGGGCTGGCCTTCGACCACCAGGGCCGAGCGCAGCACGTGCCCCGTCCCGATCGCCTTGGTGTAGTCGCCGGTCCGGCAGGTCAGCACCAGCGGCTCGGTCGCCAGGTAGCCGGACGTGAGCTTTCGCAGCGCCAGCGGCCGTTCGGCGGCGGGCAGTTCGTCCAGGCCGTCGAGCACCGGCAGGATGAGCCCGCGGTTCAGGAGGCCATGGGCCTTCGTGGAACTCAGGAACGGGTACTGGTCCGTGAGTTGACGCAACAGCCAGGTCTTCAGGTGCTCCTTGGTGGGCCGCCAGGAGGCGATCGGCAGCAGGACCGGGACCCGGCCTCCTTCCGCTCTCTGCCGCAGCAGTTCGAGGACCAGCAGGACAGCCAGGGTCGTCTTGCCGCTGCCCGCCTCGCCCAGGATGACCAGGCGCTGCGATTGTTGTTCCGAGAACGATCGAGTGAAGGAAGCCAGATCCGAGGTGGTTCCCTCCACGGGACCTCCTGCCAGCTCGCGGTGGTCACCAAGGGTCTCGCCGTCCTCCACACGCCACAGAACGGGGATCGGCACCGGGAACAGGTCACGCAGCTTGGCCTCCTCGCTCCACTGCTCCCGCACCAGCCCAGCCAGATTCTGCACCGGGTCGGAGGAGTCCCTGGTGATGAAGTAGTTGTGCTGGACGCTGTTGTCGCCCGACATCAACGCGAGGTTGATGACGGTGCCGGGCCCGAAGTCGCGCCTCCGGCCGCTGGGTGCCTCAGCCGTCACGGGAGCCGAAGTGGTTGGTCTGGGTGTTGCCGTCGCCGATCAGGACCCGCCGTTGATGGTGTTCCCGCTCACGGTGGACTTGCCCGGCCCCGGGTCGGCGGACGCCTGGGCCGCCCGGACCTGCTCGACGGCCCGTTGCAGAGCCTCGGCGAACTCGGCGTCGCGCGAGGCCGTGTCCGTCAATGCCAGCTCTAGCTGGTTCCGGGTCTCCGGGGTCGGCTCCTCCCGGCCGTCGGTCACCTCCCGCGTCACGCTCTCCAGTGCCGGCTCACGGCCCAGCCGGGTGGCCACCACGTCGTGCAGGCGGTCCATCCCGGCGTCCAGCGCCTGGTCGACCTCCGCGTCCGCCCGGCCCGCCACCCGCCGTGCCTTGCTCACCGCCCACGCGAAGAGATAGCCCACGGCCAGTTCCACGCCTTCCACGTTCGCCTCCTCCATCGGACACCGTCATCACGGCGACCATAACTGTGAGCACCCGGTCGCGGGATGTGAAGCTCCAAACCGCCACCGGTAGTTGAGCGGGATGTCCACCGGCGGGAACCACAGATCACACTGGGCGAGTAGACCGTGCGCGAAACCGGGTCGACAGGAAGATAGGCGGGCTGCAACTCGCGCACCCGTTCCTTGAGGATGGTCAGGCCGCAGTCCCACCCGATCCGCTCGACGATCACCGTGGCCGGCATGGTCGGGGTCTGCTTCAACAGCTCGCGGATGTCGGGCTCGACCTGATCCACCGCCGAGCCCTTCAGCGGACGCTGGTAGACCGGCGGCCGGTCCGAGGCAAGGGCCCGCAGCACGGTGCCCCTGGAGATCCCCAAGTACCGGGCCACCGCACGGGCCGACAGGGTTTCATTCCCCAGGCACGGGATGGGCCCGTGCACGAAACCCGCGAGGAGTGCTTTCGTGAACGGGGATCTGGAGACCGACCACGATGCCCGGTGACGCTCGCCCGCTTCACCCTGGCCACCGCCGAGCAGCTCCACCAGCTGCACGGCGGACAGGCCGGCCTGAAGCAGACCCAGAAGCGCATGAGCCGCCTCCACGCCGAGGGCCTGGCCGAGTTCGTCACCCTGCCGCAGGCCGGCCGCACGAAGGCCTGGCACCTCACCGCGGCCGGGGCCGCCGTGAGCGCGACCTTCCCCGAAGCCCGCCGCCCGGGCCACCCGGCGGTGGCCGAACAGGCCGCCCTGCGCTACGGACGCGGCCACCTCCTCGACCGTGGCGGATGTTCTTCGGTCAGTTCGGGGTTCTGGCCCAGGTTGTGTGACCAGTGACGGTCCGTAGGCGCCGGGGCTGACAGCTACCGCAGGACGACAAGAGGTTCCGGTCTCGGCATGCTGAACATCGGGCCGCGTGGGACACATAAGGCTCGGTGTCGGAGAGGTCCCCGTAGCCTCGGCGGGTGATCGGCGACCGGCCCTCCGATTGCCTCGGCGCCACTGAACTCCCCGACCAGTCATGCAAGAGCCAACGAATCGGTCGGCGACATGGGTACAGTCAGGATCTGCGATGGCACCACGCCAACTCCGGGTCTGCCATCGGCTCGTGATGCGTTCGCCCGAGGAACACCACGTCCAGGCGCTCCACCTGCACCCGGAGTTCTCCGGCGGCCCTTGGCGGAAGCATGAACAGAACGTCTTGCAGTTTGTCCCCAACTGGGCAGATCCGACGGATCGCGCAGGTAGGAGCCATGCACCCGCTCCGACCACGCCCCGCAGTCCGGACAGGCCGCACCCGGAACAGCCACGCGGGCAGCGACCCGCACCACCGCACCGGACGCTTCGACACCGACGACCTCCACCTGGGGCAGCGACGGGAACAACAACTCACCGAGCCACGACCACGATTGCGACACAGCCGCCGACTGTCAGCCGTCCAGGTGACTCGGCCGTCCAGTTCCGGACGATCTCCAGACCCCGCCAACACCCATGACCCGTTACCCAGTATCACCAGCCACAGAACCTGGGCCAGACCCGAGTTCGGGAGCCGTTCCGGCGAGATCGGGAGCCACTGATCGGGTGACCTGGTGGGCGTGGGCGGAGTGTCCGTAGGGGTGGGGTGGGGGCGGCGGCAGCTTGTGGTCGCGGGCCCGGGTCGCCTCCCTGACAAGTCGCGGCCAGGGCCGCACTCCTGGGCGTGCCGGAAGGCTGGTGTCCGCGTACTCGTCGAAGTGCTCAGCCGGGTGCGGATGAACATGCTCAGCTTGAGGACGAAGTAGCTGGCCGCCTCGCGCTTGGGCGTGCGACGATCCTCGGATGGAGAACCCCGATCCTTCTTTTCGAAGGCGCTTGTTGATCGAGTCGCTGACCGTGGTGGCAGCTGATCCGTCGGCTCAGCAGGCATGGGTGGACGAGCACGGTGTCCTGGCGGATGAGATCGCTCTGGACTTCGACCATGCCTTCCGCATGGTGGAGAGCCTGGTTGAGGGCGGGGAGATCAGTCGTGAGGTGCTTCCAGATCTGCAAGCAATCGATGCGGTCTTCGCCGGGATGAGCGGCAGGGAGAACTCGGAGCGTTGGGGCAGGGAAGCTCTGGCGGTCGATCCAGGTTGGACCGAAGCCCGGGAGCTGGCCAGCCGGGTACTCGTCGATGTGCAGGGTGAGTGGAACCTACCAATGCCGGCGATCTGCATCATTCGGTAGCCGACCCACCTTCCGGCGGGTCAGGCTGCGCGCGATGGCGGCGGGGCCGTGGGCCCATTCGCCAGTACGTGGCTGAGCACTCCGAGTACGTCGACAGCTGGGCCCGTGATCCAGCCCTCCGTACTGGTGGCGTGTCAGTTCGGGGTGGGGAAGAGAGACTCTTGGGTGGCCTGGTAGCGGTAGGACTCGGTGCCGGTCTGGATGAGGGTGCAGCGGAAGGCGATCCGGTCGGCGATGGCCGCGCAGAGGCGGGCGTCGCCGAAGGTCTTGTCCCACTCGGTGAAGGGTGAGTTCGTGGTGATGGCGCTCTCTGAATTTGGCCCTGACCGGAGTTCCGTGAACAACTGGAGGGAGGCGTGCGGATCCGTCGGCGGCCAGCCGTATCGAGATCGTGTACTGGTTGACTGTGCGTCGTGACTGAGATGATCGAAATACCGGATGCAGAGGGCGACTGGGAGCCCGCGACGGAGCTCCGGGCAGGCGGGCGCAACCCGGTGCGGCAGGCGTCCATGTTCCAGAGCGCACCATGGCCGTTGATCTCGCTGGCGCTGCTCTCAGTGGACCTGGAGGCGGTGGCGTGGCGGCTGAGCTTGTTGTTTTACCTCCGGTGATCGTCTTGGGTCGTGTTCGGTTTCTCACCTGCGTGTTTGCTACTGGCTGCTGACCAGGGCGAGTCCGACGTCATAGATGGGTGCGCGGCGGCGGTTGGGCTGGCCGGTTGGGCGTCCGGGACCGGGCTTGGAGGGTCTCGCAACAACCGTGGGGCAGGGCAGAGGCTGTCGCACGACTGCCCCCGTCCGGGAGTCAAGAGCGATTCGATGTTCGGTTTCAGTGATTGCAGGGATGCTGGAGTCTGGGTCGGTGGGG
>NZ_JBHTWX010000180.1:0-8685 GCF_042792155.1 Kitasatospora sp. NPDC056651
TCTACTCCCCCCCCGCCCCCCCGCCCCCCCCATCGGGCCGGGGGCGGGCCCTCCCGCACTCCCCGCCCCCCCGGGGGGCGGGGGGGGCCCCTCCCCCCCCCGCCCGCCACGGGTCAGAACGGCGCGGCGGGCGGCCGCGCGGCCAGCTGGGGGGCGTTGGTGCAGCCCTGGGCGGCCTCCTTCGCCACGCGCAGGGCGGCGTCGATCCGGATCTGGCGGACCCTGGCGGCGGGGGCGTCGGAGGCGCCCTGGTCGCCGGTGATCGTGACCAGGCGGTACGGGAAGTTGCCGGGCCGCCCGTCCTGCTCCGCGTACTCGCAGTGGAGCAGCAGCTGCACCGTGCCCTCGTGGAACAGCCAGCCCTGGGCGCCGGGGCCGAAGTCCAGCGACGCGGGGACGACCGGCTGCCAGCCGGCCGCCTCCGCCTGGGCCTTCGCCTGCCGGTACCTCTCGTCACGCCGACCGGTACTGATCTTGGCGAGCACCTCCGAGGTGCCGCCGCGCCTGCGGGTGACGGTGCAGTCGAGGATGTCGGCACGGACGTCGGTGTCGGTGAACGTCCCCTTGCCCTGGAGAGCGGCGGTCCTGCCGTCCGGACCGGTCAGCGCGGCCAGGTCCTCGTGGGTGAACGCGTTCCAGCAGGCGCTCTGCGGCACCTCGGCCGACTGCCAGGGCTTGACGTACCAGAGCCCGCCGCCGGTCCCGGCGGCGAGTACCGCCGCGCCGATCGCGATCGGCAGGGCGCGGCGGTGGCGCGGGCGCTCAGCCATCGGCCTGCTCCTTCGGCAGTTCGGGTACGGCGGGCGCGGCAGCGGGCAGCCGCACCTCGTTGGCGCACTGGTACTCGGCGGCGGCGACCCGGGCGATCTTCAGCGCCACATCGGCGTACGCCTGGCGGGACTCGGCCGGTGAGGCGCCGGCGACCGGGTCGTTGCCGACCTCGACCCGCAGGTACTGCGGGGCCTTCTGGTCGGGCTTGTCCGAGGCGGGGACCGGGAAGTCGCAGCGGACGTAGAGCCGGACGCGGTGGCTCAGGTCGCCGCTGGCCAGCCCGACCGCTCCGGGGCCGAAGTCCAGGTCGGCGACGGCATGGTGCTCCGCCGTGTCCCGGGCGCGGTCGGCGTCGACCCCGTCCCAGGCGGGGACGACCTGGACCATCAGGAGGAACCGGCCGGTCTCGCCGTCCACCTGCCAGCGGACGTGGCAGTCGGTGCTGCGGACCTGGGGCTCGTCCGGCTCGGTCGGCGTCCGGATCCGGGCATGCGGCACGGGCTCGAACGCCTTGCCGTACGGCCCGGCGAGCGGCTTCAGATCGTCCTTCGACAGTGCCGACCAGCACGCGCTCCGGGGCAGCTCCACCGACCGCCACGGCTTCCACACCCACAGCCCGCCACCCGCGACCACGGCCACCGCGAGGCCTCCGGCCAGCCACCGCCGCCACCGCGACGGCGGCGGGGGCGGGTCGTCGGGCGGGCGCGGGATGATGTGTGCGACGTCAACCATGGTTCGGGCGGCTCCTGTTGTCGGTCGGGCTAGGACGGGACACGGGGGGCGGTACCGGTCAGCGTCACGGTGTTCCGGCACTCGTACGCGGTCGCGGCGGCCCTGCCGATCTTGAGGGCGATGTCCGCGTACGCCTGGTGGGCCTTGCCGGGGGAGGCGCCGTCGACGACGTCCCCGGAGACCAGCACGCCGAAGTACTTCGGCGGGGGCTGGTCGCTGTCGTCCCTCGGGGCGTCGAAGTCGCACGGCACGTAGAGTCGGACCGACGCTTCCCCGTCGACGTTCTTGGAGCCCACGACCCACCCGGTCGTGCCGGGGCCGAAGTCGAGTGGGGTGAGCGATCCGAGGCTTTCGTCACTCGTCCGGTAGGCGTCGATCGGCGGCCGTGCCGGCCGAACGTCCACTTCGAGCAGGATGGCCGCGTTCGGCCACATGACGAGACAACGGGAGTCACGGCTCCCCGAGTTGGGCTTCATGGGGGTGGCGATCTCGCGGGCCGGCCTGGGCTCGACAGCCTTCCCGTCCGGGCCCGTCAGCGGTTTGAGGTCGTTCGCGCCCAGCGCCCCCCAGCAGGCGCTTTGCGGCAACTCGACCGACTGCCAGGGCTTCCACGCCCACAGCCCGCCGCCCACGGCGGCCGCCACGGCGAGGGCGACGGCGGCGTGCCAGGGACGGACCCGTGACCGGCGTGGCGGCGGGTCGTCCGGGGACGGTGGGATGATGTGGGCGACGTCAACCATGGCTCAGCGCTCTCGGTCGTGGCAGGTTATGGGCTCGGGGGTCAGCTCTTGGGGTTGGCCGTGTCGTACGAGGTCTTGCCGCTGGTGTAGCCGGTGTTCTCCTCCTGGGCGGCTCGGCGGGCCACATCGTTGATGTAGTTCGGATCGACGCCCGCGTTGCGGCCGGCGTCGCGGACGGTGTTGATGATCGCCTGCTGGGAGTTGCGCTCAGCCGATGCCTTCGCGGCGCCCGCCTCGTCGCTGGCTTCGTTGTGGGTGTCCACCTTGTAGCCGTTGGCGACGTTGTCCATGATCTGGTTGACCGCCGTGTCGATGCCCTCGCCGATCAGAGGAGCTCCGCCCTTGATCGCGTCGCCGGCGAACGACCAGACCTGACCGGCGATCTCCCGCTTGGTGTCGATGGCGGCGTTGAACTCGGCGTCGCTGGCGGTGTGCTTCTCGTAGATGGCGTCGATCATGGCGCTGGTGATCAGGCCGTTGACCTGCCCGGTCGGCTTGGCGATGTTCTCGATCGCCAGCGACAGGTCCTTGTGCAACTCGGGGTGGGCCAGCACGTCCTGGATCTGGGCCGTGGTGTAGGCCTGCTGCCCGGCCGCGATCGCCGCGTAGGCGTCAGGGTCGTGGCCGAGTGCGCCGAGTAGGCGCTCGACCTTGGCCGGGTCGAGGAGCGGCGAGACTCCACCCGCTCCCTCCAACGCGCTCTGGACGTCGGCGATGTGGTTGGCGGTCATGTTCCCGAGGCTGCCGTTGAGGTTCGCGAACAGGCCGCCCTTGAGCAGGTCCGGGCCGTTCGTGGCGCCGAACCTGTCCACCACGTTCTTCATGACGTCGTTCATCGCGGCGGTGTGCGGGGGGAACTTGCCGTCGTCGTCGTACGCCTTGCCCGTGGTGGCCGCCTCCAGGGCGTGGCCCAGGGCACTGACGTCGAACGGGTCGGCGGTGCCGGGGTTGGGCCTGGGCGGGTACTGCTGGTCGATCAGGATGGATCGGGAGCCGGCGTCGGTGAGCATGTCGAGGTAGGTGTTCTTGCCGCCGGTGCTCTTGACGGTGCCGTCCGGGTTGTAGGTGGTCGGCGCGTCGTGGAAGAACTTGGTGGCGGCCTCGGGGCTGTGGCCGAGTCCTTCCAGGATGGCGGACATCGGGTTGATGCCCCGGATGTTGCCGTCCTTGTCGGGCACGCCGATGAACTTGAGCTCGGTGAACGGGTACGAGGCCTTGGTGGCCGCGTCCCAGCGCATCGGGTTCTCCTGGGTGAGCTGGGTGACGTGCTCCGCGATCGGGTTGAGGAAGTGGGCGTCGTACTTCCCGTTGCGCAGCAGGTTCGCCATGATCTGGTACCCGTACGGGCTGTGCGCCGGGTCGGCGCCCGGCGGGACGGGGATCTGCTTGGCGCCGGCGGCCCGGAACCTGGTCTCCCAGTCGTCCGAGACGTGCAGCGGCTGCTTGGTGTCGGTCGCGGTGGCCAGGGTGAGGCCGAGGTCCTGCTGGATGCCCTTGATCGCGGCGCTGCGGGCCGGGCTGTTGGCGTAGTCGCCGCTCTGGGCCAGGGCGCCGTACTTGGCCATGAAGGTGCCCGGGTCCTGGTTGCCGTAGAAGGAGGTGGCGAACCGGGGGTCGTTCTTGTGGTGCTCCAGGATCTCCTGGAGGTGCTTGACCTGGGCGTCGGTGGCGTCGGCGCCGAGGCCGAGGATGTAGGTGGCGGCCTTGGCCTCCTCCTCCGGGATACCGCCGACCGGGGTGGCGTTGAACGCGGTGGCGTCGCTGCCGGTGTCGTCGCTCAGGGCCCTGGAGGCGTCGAGGTCGGCCTCGGTGGCGCGGTCTATCGCGTCGCCTATCGCCTTGGCGGCCGTCTCGGCCTTGGCCTTCCAGACCCTGGCGTACTCCATGTCCTTCTTGTCCGCCTGGGTGGTGGGCGGCGGCCAGTGCACCGCGCCCTCGTCGTCGACGGTGAGGCCGTCGGCGACGGCGTGCTGGACGGCCGTGGTGAGGTCCTGCTTGGCGGCCGTGATCTCGGTGTGGGCGTCGCGGAGGGTCCTGGCCAGGGCCGAGGCCTCCTCGAAGGCGGCGTGGATCTGGTCGCGGGCCCAGGTGAGCTTGGCGTTGGCGAGGCCGGCGGCGTCGCCGTGCCAGCCGGACTGCTGGATGGTGCCGAGGATCTCGGACTGCATCCGCTGGGTGAGGTCCCACTTGCGGACGAGGTTCTCGAAGTCGCCCGCCGCCGAGGCGAGGCTGCCGAGGTCGACCTGCTTGAGCTGGCTGTACGTCACCATGGTGGTGTTGCTTCCCCCGTTTGTGCTGTCTTCGTGTTGCCGACCGACTCGCCGGACAGGGCCTGGCTAGCCCTTGGGGCCCTGCGCCACGTTGAAGGTGGCCTGGATGTCCGAGTCGGTCTTGCTGTAACTCTGCGCCGTGGTCCGCAGGTTGGTGCCGATGTCGCCGACGGTGCTCTGGAGGCTGCCGGACTGGCCGGTCCAGTTGGTCCAGGTGCCGGTGAGCGCGCCGCCGAGGTTCCAGCCCTTGAGTGACCCGGCGGCGGCGTTGACGTGCTCGCCGGGCTGGTCGCACTCGGTCTTGACGGCGTCCCGCAGGGCGAAGGCGTTCTGCGCGGCCTGCTGGAGCACGCCCGCGTTCACGGCGATGGTCTGGCCGCCGGCGGCCGGTCCCACCGGGCCCAGCGAGACCGGGGCGGCGTTGGCGCCGGCGAGGTCCGGGAACTGCTTCTTCGCGGCTTCGGTCAGATTGCCCTTGTCGTCGAAGAGCCACGGATTCATGCGACGCTCGAATTCAAGGTCGGCCACGGTTACCCCCCAGGTAAAGAATGCAGCATGGAGCGTACTATTTTCGCCGACGCGGTTTCAGTGAATTGAATATTGATATTCGGTTAACTCTTGGTGAATCACGACAGAATCGGCGGGTCCGTCCTGTGCCGAGCCGCACATTGCCCGGCAGGCGGTGGCGTGCCAGAGTGCCGGGCATGAACCATCCGCTCGCGGCCGAGCCGCGCACCTCCGCCCCCGCCCCGGCGCACGTCTTCGACTGGCTCGACGAGACGGCCGCGATGCGGGCCGAGGCCGGGCTGACCCGGACGCTGCGCAGCCGCACGGCGGAGGACGCGGTGCTGGACCTCGCCGGCAACGACTACCTGGGGCTGACCAGGCACCCGGTGGTCACCCGGGCCGCGGCGGACGCCGCGCTGCGCTGGGGCGGCGGTTCGACGGGGTCGCGGCTGGTGACCGGGACGACCGCGCTGCACACCGAACTGGAGGAGGAGCTGGCCGAGTTCTGCGGAGCGGAGGCCGCGCTGGTGTTCTCCTCCGGGTACACGGCCAACCTCGCGGCGCTGACCGCGCTCACCGACCCGGACACCCTGATCGTCTCCGACGCCTACAACCACGCCTCGCTGATCGACGGCTGCCGGCTCTCCCGCGCCGACGTCCACCGCGCCCCGCACGCCGATCCGGCGGCGGTGGCCGAGGTGCTCGCCGGGCGCTCGCAGCGGCGGGCGCTGGTGGTCACCGACTCGGTGTTCTCGGTGGACGGCGACGCCGCCCCGCTGCCCGCGCTGTCGCGGGCCGTCCGCGCGCACGGCGCCGCGCTGCTGGTGGACGACGCGCACGGGCTGGGCGTGCTCGGCCCCGGCGGCACCGGGGCGCTCGCGGCGGCCGGGCTCGCCGGGCAGCCGGACGCCGTCGCCACCGTCACCCTCTCCAAGTCGCTCGGCTCGCAGGGCGGCGCGGTGCTCGGCCCGCGCCGGGTGATCCGCCACCTGACCGAGACCGCCCGCACCTTCATCTTCGACACCGGCCTCGCCCCGGCCGCCGCCGGCGCCGCGCTGGCCGCGCTGCGGCTGCTGCGCGCCGAGCCCGCCCGCGCGGAGCGCGCCCGCGAGGTCGCCCGCACCCTGGCCCGGCAGCTCACCGCCGCCGGCCTGGCGGCCTGCGAGCCGCAGGCCGCGGTGGTCTCCGTCCGCGCCCCGGGTCCGGAGGCGGCCGTCGCCTGGGCCGCCGACTGCCGCCGGGCCGGCCTCGCCGTCGGCTGCTTCCGCCCGCCCTCCGTCCCGGACGGCGTCTCCCGGCTTCGGCTGACCGCCCGTGGCGATCTGACGGACGATCAGATCGCCGAGGCCGTCCTGATCGTGGCCGAACTGGCCCCGGCGGGCGCGCGGGGCTGAGGTCCCGCCCCCCCGGCCGGCTACTTCTTCCTCGCCCGGCTCGGCTGCACCCGGGGCGGTTCGCCCTTGGCCTTCGGGTGGTCCGGCGGGTAGGGGAGTTCGCCGAGGCCCTCGTCGTGGAGCTGCTTCTCGTACAGCTCCAGCAGGGGCTCCAGCCGGAACGCGTGCCGCTCCATCCCGGCGTTCAGGTCCCCGAGTTCGGCGAAGCGGGCGGGGACGGTGCGCAGGTCGAAGTCCTCGGGGGCGGCGTCGTCCAGCTCCTCCCAGCGCAGCGGGGCGGAGGCGGTGGCGCGCGGGCGGGCGCGCAGCGAGTAGGCGGAGGCGATGGTGCGGTCGCGGGCCATCTGGTTGTAGTCGACGAAGATCCGCTCGCCGCGCTCCTCCTTCCACCAGGCGGTGGTGACCTTCCCCGGCATCCGCCGCTCCAGCACCCGGCCGAGCGCGATCACCGCGTGCCGCCCGTCGGTGAAGGTCCACTCGGGCACCAGCGGCACGTACACGTGCAGCCCCCGGCCGCCGGAGGACTTGGGCCAGCCGCGCAGCCCGAACTCCTCCAGCAGGGCGCGCAGTTCGTGGGCGGCGCGGACGGCGTCGTGGAAGTCGGTGCCGGGCTGCGGGTCGAGGTCGATCCGCAGCTCGTCCACGTGGTCGGTGTCGGAGCGCCGCACCGGCCAGGGGTGGAAGGTGAGGCAGCCCAGGTTGGCCGCCCACAGCACGGCGGCCGGCTCGGTGGGGCAGATCTCGTCGGCGGAGCGGCCGCTGGGGAACTCGATCCGGGCGGTGGGCAGCCACTCCGGCAGGCCCTTGGGCGCGCGCTTCTGGTAGAAGAACTCGCCCTCCACCCCGTCCGGGAAGCGCTGCAGGGTGGTCGGGCGGTCACGCAGCCCGCGCAGCACCCCGTCGGCGACGGCCAGGTAGTACCGCGCGACGTCCAGCTTGGTGAAGCCGCGCTCGGGGTAGTACACCTTGTCCGGGTTCGACAACCGGACGGTGCGCCCGGCGACATCCAGTTCCACGGCTGAGCCCATGCCCCTCACGCTAAGCGCGGTGCGCCCGGCGCGCGCCCCGGGGCGAACCGGGCGAGGATCGGACGCATGGACCTGCCCGTGATGCCACCGGTGGCGCCGATGCTCGCCAAGTCGGTGGCCAGGATCCCGCCGGGGATGCAGTACGAGGCCAAGTGGGACGGCTTCCGCTCCGTGGTGTTCCGCGACGGCGACGAGATCGAGCTCGGCAGCCGCACCGGCAAGCCGCTGACCAGGTACTTCCCCGAACTGGTCGAGGCGTTCAAGCGCGAGCTGCCGCCGCGCTGCGTGCTGGACGGCGAGGTGGTGATCGCCCGGGAGGGGCGGCTGCGCTTCGAGGAGCTGCTGGAGCGCATCCACCCCGCCGCCAGCCGGGTCAGGCTGCTCGCCGAGCGGACCCCGGCCTCCTTCGTCGCCTTCGACCTGCTCGCCCTCGGTGACGACAGCCTGGTGGACGAGCCGCTGTCGGTGCGCCGCCCGGCCCTGGAGGCCGCGCTCGCCGGCGCCGCCGACCCGGTGTTCACCGCCCCCGCGTCCACCGACCTCGACCTGGCGCACACCTGGTTCGCCGAGTACGAGGGCGCCGGGCTGGACGGCGTGGTCGCCAAGCCGCTGGACCAGCCGTACCGGCCGGGGGAGCGGACCATGTACAAGATCAAGCACGAGCGCACCGCGGACTGCGTGGTGGCCGGCTACCGCGAGCACAAGAGCGGCCCGGTGGTCGGCTCGCTGCTCCTCGGCATCTTCGACGACACGGGCAGGCTCCAGCACGTCGGCGTCTGCGCGGCCTTCCCGATGGCCCGCCGCCGCGAACTCGCCGAGGAACTGGCACCGTTGCGGATGGACGACGTCTCCGGGCACCCCTGGGGCGGCTGGGCGGACGCGGCCGCGCACGCCGAGGGCCGGCTGCCCGGCGCGGTCAGCCGCTGGACCGGCGGCAAGGACCTGTCCTGGATCGCGCTGCGCCCCGAGCGGGTGGTCGAGGTCGGGTACGACCACATGGAGGGCACCCGGTTCCGGCACACCGCGCAGTTCCGCCGCTGGCGGCCGGACCGCGCGCCGGAGAGCTGCACCTACGCGCAGCTGGAGGAACCGATCTCCTACGACCTCGGTGCGGTGCTGGGGATCTGATGCGGCGCGAGGGGCCCGATCCGGCCGGGGGGGGGGCCCCCCCCCCGGGGACAACGGGGGGTGCGGTGACGTATAAAAAAAAAACACACCCCCACACCCTTGAACAAAGAGGATT